>JAZGGS010000445.1:0-21248 GCA_036480595.1 Ignavibacteriaceae bacterium | reverse complement strand
GGACTAAAGACTCCTCGGAGATGACGAGGTTGATAGGCTGCAGGTGTAAGTACAGTAATGTATTCAGCCGAGCAGTACTAATAAGTCGTGAGACTTAACCATTAAATTTTTATTCACAGATTTGTTTTCCTTATGCTTTATGGCTCTGCTCTTTCATCTTTCATTTATTTTTTTGAATTTTTAATTTTTGGTGACTATAGCCAGGGTGTTACACCTCTTCCCATTTCGAACAGAGAAGTTAAGACCCTGAACGCCGATGGTACTGCTCGGGCAGCTGGGTGGGAGAGTAGGTAGTTGCCAATTTTTATTTTAAATACCTCAATTATTTCTAATTGAGGTTTTTTTGTTGCCCAACATTGTAGAAATCTATCAACTTGTTGTAATTAAAAAAGAAAATAATGTAAGGTAAATCATTGCAACTGCTTATCATTTTATCCGATCATGCTTCAGTTGGTTTTAATCTTCTTAAAGATTGTAATTACAAGTAGTTGTTATCTTATTAACAACTATAATACTTCGCCTTTACCTAATTGTCACCACAAGTAATTTGATTTAGAATCATTCTAATCAGAAAAATATGACTTAATTTCCGGGCGGAGATTATAATGAGATGACATTACTTCTCCGTATGCACCAACTGATCTGATAACCATTAAATCCTTTCTCTTAGTTTCAGGCAGTAAAACGGACTTACCAAATGTATCTGATGTTTCGCATATTGGTCCTACCACATCATATCTCTTTTTAATTCCATTTGATGAAAGATTTTCAATCTTGTGGTAAGATTGATAAAGTGCAGGTCTTATTAACTCTGTCATCCCTGCGTCCAGAATAATAAAGTATGTATTTACACCTTCTTTTACATAAAGAACTTTCGAAAATAGTAAACCAGATTGTGCAACAATCGTTCTACCCAATTCAAAGTGAAGATGCTGAGTTGATTTCAATTCAAGAAATTTTTCAAATACAGAAAAGAAAGAATAGAAATCTGGAATAGGATTTTCATCAGGATTTCCATAGTCAACTCCTAATCCACCACCAGCATTTATGTGTTCAATTTCAATGTTATGATCATTGAACCACTTATGAACTTCATTTATTCTTGTGCAAAGATTTTTGAAAACATTCAAATCAGTTACCTGGGAACCAACGTGAAAATGCAGACCAGTTAGTTTAATATTTATATAATATGGTAGTTTCTCAATAATCATGGGAAGGTCTCCTCGATTTATACCAAACTTATTTTCTTCAATTCCGGTTGTAACGTAGCTATGAGTTTTTGCATCAAGATTAGGATTAATACGCAAAGCTATATTCGCTTTTACGCCCAAAGATTTAGCAATTGAATCAATAACCCCCAGTTCCTGAACAGACTCTACATTGAATGAAAATATGTTATGCTTCAATCCGATTAAAATTTCTTCATCGGATTTCCCTACTCCTGCGAAAACAATATCTTCTCCATTAAATCCACATTCAATAGATCGCAGGATTTCATTTCCACTTACGCAGTCTGCACCTAATCCGAATTCGTTAATAATCTTCAAAATCCTTTTATTTGAATTAGCTTTAACCGCATAATGAACAATGTAATTTCTTTTCGATGATTGATGTTTTAGTTCTTCAAGAGTTTTGCGGAGAAGGGCAACATCATAATAATAAAATGGAGTGTTAAGCGATTGAATCTTCTTTATTAATTGTTTGTTGAACATTTTAAAATATCTCGTTTAATGCATTGAGAGCTTCTTTTTTATCTTCAGTTTTTACGAGGATAGAAATGTTGTGCATGCTTCCACCGTAAGAGATCATTCTTATCTTGAAAGATTTTAGTGCCCCGAAAATTTTATTGATGTAACCTTTCTGGTCAATAATATTCTCCCCGACTATACAAATGATTGATTGATTCTCGTTTAACTCTACTACGCCATATTGTGCCAGTTCATCTGAAATTTCTTTTAGAAATGCAGTGTCGTCTACTGTTACAGATACCGCAACTTCTGATGTAGTGATCATATCAATAGGTGTTTTATACCTTTCGAAAACTTCAAAGACTTTACGTAAAAAACCGTAAGCCAGAAGCATTCTTCCAGATTTAATTTTAAGAGCTGTGATCCCATCTTTTGAAGCTACAGCTTTTATTCCCTCTCCCTCTGCAATGCTGGAAATTATTGTTCCTTCATGTTCCGGTTTCATCGTGTTTCTTAACCTGACCGGAATGTTGGAAACTTTAGCAGGATTTATGCTTAAAGGATGAAGTATTTTAGCGCCGAAGTATGCAAGCTCAGCAGCTTCATCAAAAGAAAGCTTTGGAATTGGTTTTGTGTTTTCTACAAACCTCGGATCATTATTTTGAAATCCGTTTATATCGGTCCATATCTGTATTTCATTAGCCCCTAATGCGGTACCGATTAAAGAAGCGGTATAGTCACTTCCACCTCGTTTGAGGTTATCGATTTCTCCGTAAAGATTTCTACAAATATATCCTTGAGTAATAATAAGATCCTTGTCAGGATATTTTTCAAGCTCTCGTTTAAGGTTTTCTTTTATATAATAATTATCCGGCTCTCCGTTTGCATCAATTCTCATAAAGTTAAGTGCAGGAAGAAGTACCGAATCTACCTTTTGCTCCTGCAGGTAAAGTTGAAAAAGTGCTGTGGTGATAAGCTCACCGTGCGCGAGTATAGCTTTTTCTTCGTGTATTGTGAATATATCCTGTGTGAACAACTTTATATTAATAATATGTGAATCAATTAGCTCTTTTCCTTCACGCAGAAAATCCGAATTTTCAAACAACTCGTCTGCAACTAGTTGGCACTTATTCTCCAGCTCGGTAATGAGCAATTTTGCATCATAGTTCCTTTTTGAATAAAGATGCTCTGCTATCTTTAAGAGAGCATTTGTTGTTCCTGACATTGCTGATAAAACAACAATTTTTCTTTCTGCATTTGTAATAAGTTTTGCAACATCCTTCATCCTATTTGCCGAACCGATGGAGGTTCCACCGAACTTATAAATTTTCATTATACTTATTCTTTAGTGTTTAGAATTAATGTGGCAAATATATAAAATTCATTTTAACCATAACTATTATTGATAGAATAATTACTTCAACTGATATACTTGCCATATTAAGCTATTCTATTATGTCCCCTACAAATTAATCTTCTAGTAAATCTTATCGTTAAGAAGAATCACGTTTACACTTTTTTTGTTAACCCACTCTGATTTTATGAGCTGATTAAATTTTATTTTTCCTGTAATATAATTTTGATCAATTGAGTAATACTCATCAAATACTTCTTCAAACTGATATATCCTAACTTCTTTCTTTTCATTGAATCGTACATATACATTTACAAAAAAATCGTTATTAATAAAGGAATTACTAACCTGCATCTTTTTCTTATACTCGTATTTATAATTATAACTCAGCGCAGACAGATCAGAAAGCACAGCTGCTGCAGTAGGAATGGCACCTGCCCCTTTACCAATAAAAATATTTTTATCTGCAAAAAAATTCTCTGTAATTATTCCGTTATCTACTCCATCTACCGTATACAACTCGTTACTTTCAAAAATCAATTGAGGCATAACAAATGCTGCAATCCCACCACTTTTTAACTTATGTGCTCTGGCTATAAGTTTTATTTTTCCATTCTTTTCATTTGCAAATCGGATGTCGAAGTCATTAATCTTTTGGATCCCAAAATTGAGTACGTTATTAGGTATAACAGTTAAACCGAATGCGTGAGTTAATAAGATGCATAATTTGTACTTGGAATCATACCCTTCAATATCGTGAGTAGGATTACTTTCTGCATAGCCGTTAATTTGTGCAGATTCAAGCGCTCCCTTGAATGGTTTGCCTGTATTGCGCATTTCAGTCAGGATAAAATTGGTTGTACCGTTCATAATACCGTGAAATGAATATAATGTATCGTTATCATAATACTCTTCAAAATTCCTGATAACCGGAATGCTCGCACAACAAGCTGCTTCGTATAAAAACGGAATTTTATACTTATCCTGTAATAGAAATATTTCTTCAAAATATTCAGAAACCATCTTCTTGTTTGCAGTTACTACAGCTTTTCCTCTTTTCAATGCTTCTTTTATAATTTCAAAAGCAGCTTCAAAATCATCAGTCAATTCTACTATAACGTTAATTTCAGGATCATCGAGAATTTCATTTTTGTTAAAAGTAAAATATTTATCATCTAAATTTCTTTCTTTCTCTTTATGCTTCACACATATTTTCTTTATTTCTGGTTTAAATCCGACACTGTTTTCCAGGACGCTAAACAATCCTTGTCCAACACATCCAAATCCGAACAGCCCGATTGTTATGTTATTTCTACTCATAATGATTCACCCTTTATTATTAATTTACTTCTGCTATTTCTTCTTTATTAATTACTTTAGTTAATGCCTGATCAATATCATTGATCAGGTCTTCTGCATCTTCAAGGCCTACTGATAATCGTATTAAGCTATCACAAATTCCTGCTTTTAATCTGCTTTCCCTTGGAATAGATTTATGAGTCATTGATGAAGGATGACAAAGAAGGCTTTTTGCACCTCCAAGACTTTCTGCCAATTTGAACAATTTTGTACTTGTAACAAACCTTATCGCATTCTCTTCCGTATCTTCATTAAGAGAGAATGATACTATACCTCCAGGCAGTGATTGTTGTTTTGACACCACGCTAAAATCGGAATGATTTTTTAATCCGGGGAAATAGAGATTTTTTATTTCCGGTCTTCCTTCGAGAAATTCCGCAACCTTTAAAGCATTTGCGGAATGCTTTTCAACCCTGAGCTTGAGTGTCGCGAGACTTCTTATAATTAACCAGCTATCGAATGGGGCAAGAACCCCACCGGTGGCATTCTGGATATACTTTAGTTTTTCACCTAGTTCGTCTGAGTTGGATACAGTTAAGCCTGCTAAAACATCGGTGTGCCCACCTAAATATTTTGTGGCACTGTGAAGAACAATATCGGCGCCCAAACTCAAAGGCTTTTGTGATATGGGAGTAGCAAATGTATTATCTACACATACAATTATATTATTATCTTTTGCAATCTCAGATATCTTTTTGATATCAGATACTTTTAGCAAAGGATTGGTTGGACTTTCAAGCCAGATCAGTTTTGTTTTTGATGAAATTGCATCCCGAACATTTTCGGGATTTGTAGTATCAACGAACTTTATATTTATTCCGAACCTGTTATATACTGTAGTAAACAATCTGTAAGCTCCGCCATAAATATCATCTACTGCCAGAATTTCATCACCGCTCTCAAGTAATTTGACTACACAATCAATCGCTGCTAAACCACTTGAAAATGCTAGACCGTATCTTCCCTCCTCTAGTTTGGCTATTATCTCCTCAAGTATTTTACGAGTTGGGTTATTTGTTCGCGTATAATCAAATCCCTTATTGACATTTGGCGCTTCCTGTACATAAGTAGAAGTTTGATATATAGGAACTGTAATAGCTCCAGTCAAAGGATCCACCGGGATGGATTCGAGTATTGATGTCAATTCATTCATTAGTATTTTCCCTTTTATTTTTTTTGTTAATGACTAAAATCTTTCTTTCATTAGCGGTAAATAAAAAACCCCCGCCTAAAAAGACGAGGGTTTAAATTTTACCTCTGACTTTTTAGCACGCGTTTAACGTCGCGGCAATATGTCACAAATCACGACGGTAGATTTAAAACGAAAAACCCGCCAAATAGCGGGTAACAAACTCAATAGCTATTTAGCAATTTATTTTTTGTCGCTGCAATTCACCTTAAATCACGACACATATTTTAAAGAACTATCCATATATAAATAATTTTCTCAGAACTACCAAATTATTAGTAACATAAATATTTTAGTATGAAAGAGATAACCTTCTATTTTACATTTAAATCAATTATTACTTTGTCTCGTATTATGACTGGCAATATTTTTATTGTTCTATAAGACATCGAATTAGAAAACTAAAATACTCAGAATAATATGAATAGAATAAAGTTGAAATATTTTTCCAAGTTTTTCTAGGAAGACCAGGGTGTTCTTCTTCAAGTCAAAACAGGATTAAGCACCAGTGAGGCAGGTTGATCTCTGTGGATCAACGTAGATTCTTAAAGAATCCTTTATTATAAATAGAAGAGTTGGGATTGGTCGCCGTTTTAATATTAAAGCCACGTTCATAATGCAATCAGGGTTTTTTGTTGTAATGTTTTCTTTCGGACTTGGAACTGTTCCTGCAATGTTTGCCGTAACTGTTTTTGGAAAATTTGTTAATATAGGAGTAAGAACAAAACTTAGAAAAACCACTCTTTATTTAGCCATTATCTTAGCGGCAATATTTATTTTACGGGGATTGAATCTAGGGATTCTTTACCTCAGTCCTAAACTTTCTACCTAGGTAGCAGCTACAGAAGAAATGTGTCATTGATTGTTATCGGACAATTAACAGAAAATTTGTGCTCCATAGATTAATCATAATCAAATTTTCAATGTACAGAATTCTATGTTATATTTTTATTATGATTATTTACAAACTTTAACTATGAAACCCTGGCTTAAAATAACAATAGGAATTCTGTCTTCGATTTTGGTCATCGTCATCATCGGTGGATATATATTCTATCAAATGCTTAATACATCTCTGCCGGTGTACGAAGGTACTCTTCGGGCATCTGGATTAAAAGAGAATGTTGAAGTTTATTTCGATAGCTTGGCTGTACCTTACATCTTTGCACAGAATGATGAAGATGCTGCATTTACCTTGGGTTTCCTTCATGCCCAAGAGAGAATGTTTTCAATGGATATGATGCGCAGAGCCGGCGAAGGAAGACTAAGTGAAATTTTTGGAGAGGAAACTGTTCCGTTTGATAAAATGTTAAAAACTGTTGGAATTTATAGAACAGCACAAATGATTAAAAATAAAATGAATCCCGAAGTATTAAACTTACTCGAAGCATATTCCGAAGGAGTGAATTTATATATAGCAGAGAAGAAGAACAAATATACTTTTGAATTTGATGTGCTTGATTATCAACCTTATGAATGGACTCCCGAACATAGTATAATAGTTATAAGAATGATAGCATGGGAATTGAATCTTGGCTGGTGGACTGATTTAGCATTCACAGAATTGGTTCAGAAACTGGGTGAAGAAAAAGTTAAGGAGGTTCTTCCCGGTTATCCGGAAAATGCTCCAACAATTATTCCTGAAGAAATAAAAACCTTTTCTAAAATTTACCGCTCACTAATTGAAACTGATAAATCCTTTAGAAATTTCATGGGAATGAATGGCACCCACATCGGATCAAATAGCTGGGTAGTGAATTCTGCAATGTCCGGATCGGGAAAACCAATCATAGCCAACGATCCGCATTTAGCATTTAGTGCTCCCGGTATCTGGTATGCTGTGGTGATAAAAAGTCCTGAATGGAATGCAGCCGGTGTTACTCTACCGGGTGTGCCCGGAGTGGTAATTGGCAAAAACGAAAATATTAGCTGGACACTAACAAATATTATGAGCGACGACACAGATTTTTATTACGAGACTTTTGATACATCCGGTACAAAGTATCTTCAAAATGGAAAATGGAATGATCTAATAATTATTGAGGATACAATTCAAGTAAAAGATTCTGATGTTGTTCCGTTAACTATAAAGTTAACCCATAGTGGTCCCATCATTTCAGAAATTCACCCTTATACTTTCGTCTTTAATAATAAAGAAAGAAAATATCCGATGATTAGTATGAGATGGCTTGGTAATGAGCTTAGTGATGAAACGGATGCTTTTGTTGGAATTAATAAAGCAAAAAACTGGTCGGAGTTTGTTGAATCAATTCACAAATTTAATGTGCCGGGGCAGAACTTTGTTTATGCAGATAATGATGGGAACATCGGTTATGTTTTTGGTGGTGCACTTCCAATAAGAGAAGTAAATTCAACTTCATTCGTGTTTGACGGCTCAAATTCTAAATATGATTGGAAGGGATTTGTAAATAGAAACGAATTGCCAGCTATTTTTAATCCTAAAAATAATTTTATTGCTTCTGCAAATAACAAACCAGCAAAAGATTTTAAATATCATATTTCAAATTTGTGGGAGCCACATTCTAGAATTGAAAGAATTACAGAACTTCTAAATTTCCGGCAGAAGCACAGTGCCGAAGATTTTATGCGGTACCAGTATGATATCACATCTCCTTACGCAAGGCAAATTACAACTTATATTCTTAATGCATTTGAAAAAATAAAAGTAACCGATAAAAATTTAAAACAAACGTTAGAGTTGTTGAGCGATTGGAATTTTGAAATGAACAAATTCAGTCAGGCGCCAACAATCTTTTTAACTTTTTTTAAAAAGCTGCTGCGGAACATTTATTATGATGAAATGGGAAGTGATTTGTTCAACCAGTATGTTTTCCTTGCAAACGTACCTTACAGAAATATCCTTGAACTATTAGAAAAAAATAATTCCAATTGGTTCGACGATATTAATACAGAGAAAAGGGAGTCGAGAGATGAAATAATAAGAAAAAGTATTTCCGATGCACTAACTTACCTTGAGAAAAATATAAGCACCGATTTGAAGGAGTGGCAATGGGGTACACTGCACAAAGTAACATTTAAACATCCTTTCAGCGGCAATTCCGGTTTGCTTGATGGGTTAATAGATATTGGTCCTTATTCTCTGGGAGGTGACGGTACAACAATTTTTAATACGGAATATTCCTTTTCGGAAAGTATTGAAGAATATCCGGGCTTCAGGCATAATCCGTTTGAAAATGAACTTGGACCATCGATGCGCTTTATTTATGATTTTGCAAAGCCTGAAGAGTTTTTTCTTATTCTCACAACCGGTCAATCCGGAAATGTAATGAGCGATCACTACTCCGATATGACAAGGATGTGGTTGGAAGGAAAATATATGAAGATAAAGACAGATGATCTCTCAATAAAAAAGCCAACTAAAAGCCTGCTTATTTTATCACCTGAATAATTGATACCACCAGGATTGTTTTATTAAAAGTTTAATTATATTTGCACCTAAACTATAACAAATGAAAAGCTTAGAAAAATATGCGTGTTATTGATCATTTGATGAACGCCAAAGAGCCGCTAATCAGCTTTGAACTAATTCCTCCCAAGCGTGGAGGGGATATAAAGGATGTACTGGCGGTACTGGACCAGCTGATAAAATACAAACCCCCGTTCATCGATATAACAAGTCACTCAGCAGAAGTTATATACGATGAAACTGCCAACGGGATAAAGAAAAAAGTTAAAAGAAAAAGACCCGGCACACTCGGAATTTGTGCACTTATTCAGAATAAATATAATGTTGATGCTGTGCCGCATATTCTTGTTAAAGGATTTACGCGCGAAGAAACTGAAGATTTTTTAATTGAACTTAACTACCTGGCAATTGACAATGTCCTGGCTATTAGAGGCGATGACAGCGGCTATGAAAAACCTGTACCGCTTGGCAAAAGTATAAATGAGTATTCGCTTAACCTTGTTAAGCAGATTGTGGATATGAATAAGGGTAATTACCTTGAAGAAAATCTGCTTGATGCAAAAGCCACTAATTTTTGTGTTGGCGTTGGCGGCTACCCGGAAAAACACTTCGAAGCTCCGAATTTGAAATCGGATGTGAGATTTGTAAAACAAAAAGCTGATGCGGGTGCCGATTATCTTGTTACCCAGATGTTTTATGATAACAAACACTATTTTAATTATGTAAAACTTTGCCGCCAAGCCGGAATAGATATTCCGATTATTCCGGGATTAAAAATATTAACCTCTAAATCACAGCTTAATTCAATCCCCAAAAATTTTCATGTTACTATTCCTACAGAACTTGCTGATGAAGTTGAAGCGGCTAAGCCGGAAGATGTTCTTAAAATTGGTGTCGAATGGTCGGTAAACCAGGTTAAACAATTGTTGGATGAAAACGTACCGAGTGTACATTTTTATATTATGTTAGATTCCAAACCAATTAGTATGCTGTTGGATCGTTTAAAGATTTTTAAGAAAACAGCTTAGTTTAATATTGTAGCAAATAAACTGATTTACAATAAAATAATCCTGTTTATATTCCAAATCAATTAGTTTCAGATGCTTAAACTTAAAAAGTCTGGCGTAAAAAAAATAAAATGGGGAATTGTCGGTTGCGGCAGATATGCTGAGCATACCTTTATTCCAACCATTACATTTTTAAGAAAAAGTGTGCTCCACTCACTTTGCAGCCATAAAATTTCCAGGGCAAAAGAACTTGCTAAAAAATCGGGTGCTGCCGGCTACTTTGATAACTATGATAAGTTTCTTAATTCAGATATCAACTCTGTTTTTATTTCAAGTGTAAATGCAGACCATTATGAGCAGGTAATAAAAGCTGCTGAAGCCGGTAAGAATATTTTATGTGAAAAACCCTTGGCTCTTAACAGTAAGCAGGCAAAAGAGATGGTGGAATCCTGTAAACAGAATAATGTGTTCCTGGCAGTAAATTACATTCACAGGTTTCATCCTCATGTTGTAAAAGCAAAAGAACTTATTAATAACCAGACTATCGGTAAACTTGTTTCACTTACACTTAATTTCAATATCGATTTTCCACCAGGAAATAACTTCCGTTTTAACAAAGCACTTAGCGGCGGAGGTGCACTTAGAGACCTTGGAACTCACATGATCGATCTGCTTAGGTTTATTGGCGGAAACATCGAAGAAATTAATGGTTATACTGATAACATTATATATCAATCTGAAGTTGAAGATTTTGCTGCTGGAGTAGTTAAGTTTGAAAAAGGCAGCTATGGAATATTTAATGTTTCTTACAATAATAGAAAAGCATTTAATAGGATCGAAATTCTGGGAGATAAAGGAGCCATCAGCATCGAAAAATTAATTGGTGTAAAAACTCTACCTTCCAAGTTAACAATTCAACTGGAAGGTGAAGCAAGAAAAAGTTTTAGAAAACGTGGTAATAAATTACTTTACCTACTACGGTCGGTTCAAAAATCTTTCCTTAAAGGAGAAACTCCATTAATAACCGGGGAGGACGGGCTGATCAATCTGCAACTTATGGAACAACTGGAAGCGAAATGCAGGACCGGGAAAAACTAATATTAATCTGCCATAAAGTTTATAAGAAAGGTTTTGTTGCTGCTACCGATGGAAATGTTTCGGCAATCACTTCTGATAATACTATTTTAATTACGCGCTCAGGTATTTGCAAAGGCGATGTTACTGAAAATGATATTCTTGAGTTTGATTTTAACGGGAAGCCCTTAAAAGGAGAAGGCAGGATAACCACTGAGTTTAAGCTTCATCTTTATGCATACTCAAAACGGAAAAACGTTAATGCAGTAGTTCATTGCCACCCGGTTTATTCAACTGCTTTCAGTATGCAGGGCGAAGGAATGGTTGAACATTATTTTCCGGAAGTTATACTTACTTTAGGAAAAGTTCCTCTATGCCGTTATGGAACACCATCTACCAAAGATCTGCCTCTTAGTCTCGATCCTCATATTAATTATGCGTGGGCTTTTTTACTGGAGAACCATGGTGCTTTAACGCTTGGTAAAAATCTGGATGATGCTTATTACAAAATGGAAAAACTTGAACATACTGCCGAAACACTATACAAAGCTAAAATGCTTGGTAATGCTAAAGAGCTTTCTAAGGAAGATGTAAAAAAACTGCTTGAAATTTCTGAGGAAACCTACGGAATAACACAGGATCCACGAAACGTATTTGATTAATTTTAACATCAAATTTAAGTTGTAAAAATTATGGTTGGTGCAAAACCTAAAGTTGCTCTTTTAGTCGGCGGAACCTCGCCCGAACGTGAAGTTTCCAAAATGTCCGGCGAAGGAATTTATAAAGCGCTTTTATCGCTTCAATACCAAACGGTGCTTGTTGATCCGGCTTATGGAGCAAATCAGCCGCCGCAAACGGAAATGTTTTTTTCCTCGCAGGATTATGATGAAATCTCGAACCGTAATTGTGTTGAAGCGATTAATTCAGAATTGTTTGATGATGTTGAAGTTGTGTTTTCTGCATTGCACGGAAAATGGGCGGAGGATGGAACAATGCAATCCCTGTTAGAATTAAGAGGATTAAAATATACCGGCTCTAAAGTTCTTGCATCGGCACTTGCTATGGATAAAGCACTATCTAAAACCATTTTTAATGAAGCAGGAGTTCATACAGCAAAGTGGCTGGTTGTTACAAATCAAATTAAAAATGATGAAAAACTCTGCGAGCGGATTCTTTCTGAAATTGGATTACCTTGTGTTATTAAATCTAATGATCAGGGTTCTAACTTTGGATTAACTATTGTTGAAGAGGAAAATAAAATTGAAGAAGCTGTACAACTTGCTCTTGCATTTTCGGATAAAGCGCTTATTGAAGAATACATACGCGGACGCGAAATTACTGTAGCAATACTTGAAAAAGAAGCGCTGCCTGTTTTGGAAATTATTCCAAAGGATGGATTTTATGATTACCAGCACAAGTACACTCCCGGGATGAGTGACTATATTGTCCCTGCCGATATTCCGGATGATGTATTCAAAGCATTACAGGGGCAAGCATTGATTGCATTTAATTCATTAAAATGTGAAAGTTACGGCAGAGTTGATTTTAGATTAAATGAAAATAACGAATCGTTTTGCCTGGAAGTAAACACGCTGCCGGGAATGACCTCCACCAGTCTTGTACCAAAAATGGCTAAGGCAGTTGGAATTTCGTTTGAAGAATTGATTGAAAGGATTATTAAGCAAGCACTTTGATGGCTGGAATTAAAAAAAAGAAAATTGTTTTTTATACCTTCCTGGTAGTTCTTATTGTAGGTGTTTTCTACATCCTGTTTAACGAATACGGGCTGCTGAAGTATTTTAAAATTAAGAGCGAACTCGAATCTATTAATTTGCAGATTGAAGAATTAAAAGAAGAAAACGTGCGGCTTCAAGATGAAATTGATTCGCTAAAAAATAAAATTCCAGCAAAGATTGAACGAACAGCCAGGGAAGAATATGATATGATGAGAGAGAACGAAGTGAAAATTGATGTGAATGAAAAATAGAAAACGTAATGAACAAAAAGATGATCCCATCCACTCCGCTTGCTGATAGAATAAGACCAAAATCGTTAACTGAATTTTACGGGCAGGAACATCTTGTTGGCGAAGGGAAACCGATCAGGTCAATGATTAATAACGATACCGTCTCATCATTTATTTTATGGGGACCTCCCGGAACCGGGAAAACAACCCTTGCAAGAATAATTGCGGAAGAAACCAATGCGGAATTTCACCAGATAAGTGCAGTATCTTCGGGGGTTAAGGATGTCCGCAATATAATCGAAATTGCATCAAGGAATGAACTAATAAAAAAAGGTACGATTCTTTTTATTGATGAAATCCATCGCTTCAATAAAGCGCAGCAGGATGCATTGCTCCACTCTGTTGAATCGGGAATAATTAATTTAGTAGGTGCAACAACCGAAAATCCTTCATTCGAAGTTATACCTGCACTTCGCTCTCGTGCTAGAGTTTATGTTTTAAATGAATTATCTGCAAAAGATTTGCTGGAAATTCTTCACAATGCAATTAAGAATGATGAGTTTATATCTCAACTAAAAATAAAAGATCTTGATGAAGATTTTCTTCTATACTTATCAGGTGGTGATGCTAGAATAATGTTAAGCATTTTTGAATCGGCTGTTATACAGGAGATTGAAAAAGAAGAAATAAGCATAACCAAAGAAGTGCTTGAAAATATTGTTCAGCAAAAAAATGTAGTATATGATAAAGCAGGTGAAGAACATTATAATGTTATTTCTGCTTTCATTAAAAGTATTCGAGGGAGCGACCCGGACGCAGCTTTATACTGGATGGCGCGAATGCTTGAAGGAGGAGAAGACCCGCTCTTTATTGCCCGGAGAATGGTTATACTTGCTTCGGAAGATATTGGAAATGCTTCGCCAAATGCAATGGTTCTTGCTGAAGCAGCGTTTGGAGCAGTTGATAAAATCGGTATGCCTGAAGCAAGGATAATCCTTGCACAGTGTGTAACTTACCTGGCATCTTCTCCTAAAAGTAATTCATCTTATAAAGGAATTAAAAAAGCCGAGGAAATTGTAAAGTCACATCCACTCTATCCTGTTCCTTTACATTTAAGGAATGCACCCACAAAACTGATGAATGAACTTGGCTATGGTAAGAACTATAACTATCCGCACGAGTTTGATGATAACTTTATTAAAGAAAATTATCTTCCTGAAGAACTTGAGCAGAAACAATTTTACTTTCCATCTAAAAACGGACAGGAGAAAAATATTAAGGAGAGATTAAAACATTTTTGGAAAGGGAAGAAAAAATATGATTGAAGAACTTATAAATCACAAACAACAATCCCGAAATAAATCACAATATTCAATTATAAAACTTTGTTTATTGAATTTTTGAGATTGGAATTTATTTATAATTTGAAATTTGAGTATTGAAATTTAATTAGAGTAAAGCAAACATCTTTCCCGGCAGCTGCTTAATCATTCCTTTAAATTCAAGTGAGAGTAAATGAACAAGACAATCTGATGTAGAGAGCTTTGCTTCAGCAGCAATTTTATCTATTTGTAATGCTTCGGAATCCAGGATGTTTAATAATTTTTCTTCAAATAAATTCAGATCTACTTGTTGCTTTGGAATGTTTTTGCCAAGTACGGGTTTAAGCTTTAATTCCAATTCAATTAACACATCTTCAGCAGATCTTACCAGCTCTGCTTCACCTTTTTGAATAAGAAGATTTGTTCCATCAGATTGTTTGACACCAACGTTGCCGGGCAGTGCAAAAACTTCCCTGTTCTGATCGAGCGCAAAAGATGCTGTCTGCATTGCCCCGCCTGCAATACCGGTTTCAATAATTATGCATCCTAAACTCAAACCGGAAATAAGCCTGTTCCGTTTAGGAAAATTTGGTGCATCAGGTTTTGTACCCAGCGGAAACTCACTTATAACAGCCCCTTTCTCTGCAATTTGTTCAAACAGTTTTTTATTTTCCGGGGGGTAGATTACATCCAGCCCCGATCCGATAACTGCTATAGTTCTTCCCCCGTTTTTCAAACTGACTTTGTGTACAATAGAATCAATACCTCTTGCCATGCCGCTTACCGTAGTAATATTTTGTCGTACAAGATCTGTCGCAAATTTTTCCGCCTGTATTTTTCCATAATTTGTGGGCTGCCTTGTTCCAACCATGGCAATTGAATAATCATCTTTCTTTAGAATCTCACCTTTAATTTGGAGCATTAAGGGCGGATCGAAAATTTTCTTTAGCAGTGACGGAAATTCTTCATCCCATACTGTTATTATTCTTCCTCCAAGCTTTTCTAATTTTTCCAGTTCAGCTTCAACGCCATCTTTTATTTTTAACCGCTGGTTATTGATCTTTTGAATTCGGCGGGCAAGGTTAGTGCTTATTCCTTCCACTTCAATAAGTGAATTATAATTCGCAGAGAGAATTTTATCAGTTGATCTGAACTTTGAAAGCAGGTTGCGAATTTTACCCGGACCAACACCTTCGACCGAAAGAAGTGAGTAGAGATCTGTTAATTGATCTAGATTTAGTTTAGTCACAGCAGTGGATTTATTTTTTTTCTTTTTCCCCGGCAGAAAATTCTATTGAATCTACTACCGCAACAATGACTGAGTGTACGGGTGCATTCCTGTGTCCCAAAATTTGCTGAACTGCTTTTCCTTCCTGCACAAGCAACACTGTATCGCCAATGCCTGCATCAACAATATCAATAGCAACTACATCTTTTTTACCAATAAATTTATTATCCAGGTCGATTGGATGAACGAGCAACAGTTTATGCCCTACAAGGTGAGAGTTTTTCTGGGTAGAAACCAGGTTCCCTTTAACTTTTGCCAGCAGCAACGTTACTATCCTGCGTTAATTCCTTTTTATCTTTCTTCCTGTAAAAAATAGAGAGAGGGAAGATGAGTACGTATCCTGCAACAAGTAAGATTGGTGAGATAACCAGTGAAGAAAAACTATTCCACGCTCCAACAGACATCAGATAAAACCCAACAATAACAACAACAAAACCAAGCACTAAAAAATAATAGTTCTTCTTTTCCCAGTAAATGCTAAAGGGGGAAACCCTAACCTTTTTAGTCTGCTTTGCATGTCTTTTCTTAACTTTCTTTGCCATAAAAACTCCTGTGATAAAAAAATAAAGCCCAGCGATGGGGGACCACTGGGCTCGACTCTGATTCATCAAAGGGCAGGGGAGAACCCTCTGAAAGAGTCAATTGCAAATATAACCCGATAAGTATTATTTGTCAAGTACCGATAAGTAATATTTGTCAGGTACCAATAAGTAATATTTGTTAAGTAATTACTTGCTTATCTGGTATACTATCTTACGAATCGTGTCGAACTGCAGATACGGGTAGTCTTCCCTAATAGTATCTATAGCATCTCCGGCGCTCACCTTGGTAGCGCGCAGTTGTTTGAATTTTTTACGAATCTGGTAATCTCTAACTGCTTTTTCATCAATTAACCCGTGGGCTTCCAACAATTCGTATATTTCATCGCTGATTAAATCAGACAGAGGGTTCTCTATTTTTGCTATTATTTCTTTCATCTCCGTCTTCCTCCTTTAGTTAGTGGATATCGTTGCCTAAACAATGTATCAATAATTTATTACTAACACCTCCGTTAAATGTTCCGTTTTAAAGTAAAAAAACCGACCAGAGAAAGTCCCTAAATCGGCACACATTTGCTACTCTGGTAAATAAAAATAAAAATATTGTTCTTTTTATACCTGTAGCAAATCGTCTATAATTGTAATCCTTATAGTTAATGGTTACTTTATTGAAAACAAATATAGAAAAAATATCAATAATGTCAAATAAAAATATTTATATTAAATTTGTACAAAAGGGTAGAAAAAGTTTAAGTATTAAAAATTGAATTGAAATAAGAGGGGAATATTAGTTAAATTAATATATAAATCATCATTATTTATTTTATTGAAAATGGTTAAATGCTCACAGATCTAACGAATAGAATAGGTTAAAAGCTAAACGTAATATCGGATTTTAAATACTCAGACTCATCTTAACTATAATTAATAATAAATATGAACTAATAATTATGTTGCGATAACTTAAGGAAATATATTAACTTATCGCTTAACTTTTTTAGAAATTTAGGTTACTAGATGGTTGAAAGCGCTCCCCAGAATGAAGAAAAAGAAAACTTAGTCGGCTCTGCTTTTCTAGATTTTTTTTACATAGTGGCAAAATCACGTAAATTTTTATTTATCTTTATTTTTGTCATCAGTAGTGCTGCTATTTTACTAGCAGTATTAACGCCAAAAGAGTATAAAGCATCAGCCTCTGTTTTACCAGCCGGTGAATCTGATTTATTAAGTAGTTTGTCAGGAATTTCTGCTCTTGCAAAATCATTTGCTCCGCTCCAAGGTCTTAGCTCGTTAAGCGGGGGTAGTGAGATTGACAGGTATATTGCAATATTAAATAGTAAATCCGTTCAACACCGGGTGATAGATAAGTTTAATTTAAGAAAGGTGTACGATTTGGAAGATGACGAGAGCTGGAAAGTTGAAGAGGCTTTATCTGATAATGTTGATTTTTCTCTGGAAGATGAGGGCAATCTACTAGTAAGTGTTTACGATCAGAACCCTGTACGATCAGCCAAGATGGCAAATTATATGGTTGAATTGTTGAATGAGATTAACACCCAATTACACGTTACTAATGCTAAAGCCACCAGGGAATTCATCGAGAAGAGATACTTTCAAAACTTAGAAGACATTGAAGATTTTGAAATTCAAATGAAAGAATTTCAGGAGAAATACGGCGTAATTGCTGTACCGGAACAGATAGAAGCAACAGTAAAATCAACTGCCGAATTATACGTGGATTTGGCACGTGAAGAAATAGCCTTAAATGTTTTAAGGAAAACCCTTAATGAAGAAAATCCGTTATTGAAGAATAAAGAAATTGAAATTAAGCAAATCAAAGCTTACATCAATCAACTAAGTATAGGCGCGGCCATTACAAAGAATCCTAAAGTGTTAATTCCCTTAAACGTTGCACCGGAATTAGTTAACAAATATTTAAACATTCATAAAAATCTGGAAATCCAGTACACAATTGCACAGTTTTTAACTCCGGTTTATGAACAAGCAAAGATAGAAGAAATTCGTAACACTCCTTCGGTATTAGTTTTAGATGAAGCTTATCCTCCGGAAAGAAAAGCAAGACCAAAAATAAGTTTGTATGGATTGATAGGATTTGTAGTTTCTCTTGTTCTTGGTTTATTCATTGTGTTTACACTTGAGTCATTTAGAAAGATGGAGCAAATAAATCCTCAGAAGTTTTCTTATATTTACAATTCATTCCGACCTTTTTCAAAATTAATCTTACGCAGTTCTTCCGTTGGTAAATCAAAATAAGAATATTTACCTGTCGTCAAGTGAATAATTCTGAAAATCTAAACAGGCTTTTCAGCGGCAGGAATGTTGCTAAAAACACAGTCTATTATTTGTTGGGTTATGGAATCCCATTACTGGTTGCAGTTGTTCTTATACCGCCGTTAATAAAGGGTTTAGGCGAGGAAAAGTTTGGCATACTAAGTTTGTGCTGGATTGTTATTGGTTATTTTAGCTTCCTGGATTTTGGAATCGGGAGAGCTCTTACGAAAATTGTTGCTGAAAAAATTGGGTTGAACAAAACAGAAGAGGTACCCGGATTATTCTGGACGTCTATTTTTCTCATGTTTGCTGTAAGTTTAGTAGGGATTGTAACTTTAATAATTTTTACACCATCGTTAGTAAATTCAATCTCAAAAATTTCAGAGGAACTTCATTAGGAAACAATAAATACATTTTATGTACTTGCCGCGTCTGTACTTGTTGAACAGCAAACAAAAGGGAAAAATTAGTGTAAAGACGAGTATGACTTTGAAGAAATTGAAAAGAAAATACTTGGAAGAGTGGATAATACATTTAATAAACAGAAAAAAATATTAACCTTTAACCTTAATTTTATGCAAGAAGATGACTAATAAATTCTTCTTAATTCTTTATTCTTTATGACAATTCCACAGATAATATCTCTGCTAATAATAATATTAATTATTGCTGTTAGCTTAAAAAAACACACAGACCTTTTTTCACCGGCAAAAGTGTTTTCATTAATATGGGCAGTAGTAATTTTATTAACCGAGTTTAAATTTAGTGGTTACCAGAATAACTGGACCTTATTTAGCTGGTTTACATTGACTACCGGTTTATGTTCATTTTTATTAGGGTTGTATATTACTTACTATCTATACCTTGGTAAACCACTCATCCCTATAAAAACGATTAGAGAAAGCATACAAATAACTGATAAATTTGACTTAAGAAAATTACTTATTATAATCGTTCTTCTTTTTACTGCATACTTCATTTCTTACATAGTCGAAGTAATTAGCTTCGGAACTTTACCTATTTTAAGCCCAAACCCTGACCAAGCCAGAATTGATTTTGGAATATTTGGATTTCATTTATTTGTGAATTTGGAGCCGATTCTATTGTTTTTTTGTTTGGAATATCTTGTACTAAAAACAAAGAGAAAGAAAAAAAAATTTATTGTCATCTCAATTTTTATAATCTCTTTTGTTAGCTACTTTTTTCTATTACAAAGATATAACTACTTTTTGTTCTTCGTGATTTCAATTGGTTTTTTATACTATGCAAGTAAAATTATTAATCTTAAAAAAATTCTAATTGTAGCGATAGTTTTTATTTCCTTTTTAAGTGTACTGCAATCCATTCGACTTAGCAAGTATGCAGCGGATTTTCACTATGTAATTTCAAAAATGGAATATTCTAAAGACTACGCAATGTTTACATGGCCGTATATGTATATTGTGATGAATTTAGAAAACCTTGCTGTAGGTGTGGAAAAGCTGGATGATAATTCCTATGGATTATTAACCGGAGATTGGCTAATGGCTTCAACGGGGATTAAACATTGGGCGAAAGAATATTTCAATATCGATAAGCAGAAATACCTTTATTCTGCTTATACTACTTCTCCTTTTATTTGGGATTATTACTATGATTTTGGTTTGGGGGGGGTATTTAGTCTTTCATTACTTGTAGGAATAATAGTAGGATTATTTTATTATAAGATGAGGATTACAGGAGAATTAAAATGGATTGTTATTTACTCATTTTTCCTGTTTGTAATTGTAATATCTTTTTTCACTAATCCATTAACATCATTAAACATAATAGTAAGTATATTTGTGTTATGGTTCACTCACCATTTTTTCTTAATTTCACAAAGTTCTATGGACATTAAAATAAATCAATAATATGCCATCCGTTTTTATAATAATTGTGAATTGGAATGGATTTTGGGATACATCCGAATGTATTAGATCTATTCTGAATATATCATATGATAATTACACTATTATTGTAGTTGATAACGGCTCGGATAAAGATGAAAGTAAAGAATTAGCAAAAATATTTTCCGAAGTAATTACTTTAAGAAGCGAAACGAATCTAGGATTTGCGGGTGGTAATAATTTAGGTATTGAATATGCCTTAGGTAAAGGAGCAGATTATATCTTATTACTAAATAACGATACGACTGTCGAAAAAGATTTTTTAAATATTTTAGTTGATAGTGCATCTAATAATAAAAATATTGGCATAACCGTCCCTCAAATAAATTATTATAACGAACCTCACAAGATCTGGAGTGCAGGAGGAACAATAAGTAAAATCCGTGGTTCAGGTTTTGCCGAAACTAATACCTGGGAAAATAAAGTAGAAAGAAAAGATAAATCGGTAAGTTTTGTATCAGGGTGCTGTATGTTAATCAAAAAAGAAGTAATTAAAAAAGTAGGAATGTTTGATGAAATGTTTTTTCTATATGTTGAAGATACCGATTTGTGTTTTAGAGTATTAAAGGCAGGTTATTCGATTAACGTTGTTTCGAAAACTAAAATTTACCACAAAATAAAGGGATCAACAAGAAATAATTTTTCGGTACTTCCATTGTATTATACCACTAGAAACAGACTTTATTTTGCAAAAAAAAATTTTGGAAGTATTTATTTATTAACCGTACTTTATATTTTCACAATCATGTTATTGAAGAGTTTTGGTTGGGTATTTACCGGAAAGTTAATGAATA
>JAZGGS010000444.1:0-6499 GCA_036480595.1 Ignavibacteriaceae bacterium | reverse complement strand
GTCTATTTATGTCTTTTGTACCATCGCCCAACTGACCATAATGATTTCGTCCCCAACTGTAAACGGTGCCGTCTACTGCCAGGGCGATTGAATGATAATATCCCAGCGCCACGGCTGTGATCTTGTTATTGATGTTATCGCCCAGGTATGTTGTTCCTTCAGAATAAGCGCCTTTCAACACCTTTACAGGTGTAAGTCTATTTATGTCTTCTGTACCATCGCCCAACTGACCGTAATTATTTTGTCCCCAACTGTAAACGGTGCCGTCTTCTGCCAGGGCGATTGAATGATACTGTCCCAGCGCCACTGCTATGATCTTGTTATCGGCGTTGTCGCCCAGGTATGTTGTTCCAGAATAAGCGCCTTTCAACACCTTTACAGGTGTTTCTCTTTGTGTGGTTGAATTATCGCCCAACTGACCGTAATCATTATTCCCCCAACTGTAAACGGTGCCGTCTGCATTCAATCCAACTGAATGGTAAGCCGATGATTGGGGCCCAAGAGATTGAGCAAACATACCCAACGGCAGAAAAATTAAAAGCAGAATTAGTTCTAATTTTTGAAAATTATTTTTCATTTTATACTCCAATTAATTATTGATAAAAGTTTACTAATCCGTCAGCCTTTTTTTGTTGATAATAAAATATTTATTATACTTTATTACGAAAAAATTATTTACGGTTCTCTTGTTATCTATTTTACCGGGAATTGGATTTGAGGTGATGGCAGGTGTAAACAGGATGTTCTTTCCGCCATAACAAATTACACTTCTGCCGGGTACGATATCAAGCTTATCGTATGTGTGAACTAGAAAGTAGTTGTTCTGTGCATTTTTACTTTTTACCATAGCACAACTCAGCTCAAGTAAAAAGGTTAGAGTTAAAATGGTGTTCATTTATTTCCCCACTTTATTATGAATTGTCCCGGATGGTTATCCGGCAACCATAATTTTATTTTATTTATTCCTTCTTATTCTCCTAAATTATTTTCCGTAATTCAAGTTTATTTGTAATAATATGAAAAATAAAATTTGATTTATGTAGGAAACTTGCTGAAAATCTTGTAATCCTCTGTCTTACAAAATTTTATTGATTCAGATGCTGCGTTAAAAGAAAAGTATGGTAAGGTGCTTAGTGAAATTGAACCGGTCTATGATGAAATTTTTTCTGTAGGAAGATACCACCGGGTAAATTTTATGCTTGGGCGTTACTGTAACCTTTTCCGGCTTGCGGAAATACAATTGGAATACCATGATTAAGAAACTACAGATGAAGAAAGAAAATTACTTTTGAAACGTGTTAGCAGTTTACAAAATGATTATTATCCCAATCTTGAACAGGTTATTCTTAAGAAGATTTTAAGTGGTGCGGTTACTTTACCCGAACTACAGCAATTCAGCGAATTCACTAATTTACCTGATGAAGTGGAGCTGTATGAATTAATTGATGAATTATATGATGATACTGATTTGTTTGATGCGGAAGATTTTGAAGAGATGTTAAGCGAAAGAGATGAAGACCTTGATGATCCCGAGATAGAGTTTGTCAGACAATTCTATGAATTAAATAAATCTGAAGATAAAAACAGTGATACAAGAAACGGAAAATTGAACATATTACTCCCACAGTTAATGGAAGTGAAAAAAGAATGGCTGCAAAGATCATTTATTCCTGATGCTAACCGTACAGTTAGGTTAACGTACGGTTATAAATCGGTGTTGCCGATTATCTTCTTGAAGAAATGGGTGTTGATCTTTAACAGATTTTATTATTAGCCATGGCATTTTAATAATAAAATTCAATTACCTATTACATAAGGAAAGTTTTTTATATCCGTGTGATCAAAAGCATATGCATATAGTTCAGGATCGTCAAGCATTCTATTGTAAAATATTTGATTAGCACCAAACTCAAGTGATATTGCATCGTAACCCAGTACTCTTAAGTATGCTGTCATACAAGCACTAAGCTGACCATTATAACCATAAATCAAAATGGCTCTATCTGCGGGAAGTGTTTGCAGATATTGCACAGCACGAAGTTCAAAAAACTGCTCATCTGCATAGTGAATAGTTCCGGCAGCATGTCCTCTTCCCGGATCAACTGCTGCAGAAATTGGAGATCTATAAAGCCTGCTTTTGCCATAACATACAAGAAAATCATTACTAAAAAAATAAAATCTTGAACGATACTGGTTAACCTTAGTGAAACCTGTTTTTATAAATGATTCGATTCTTTTCTCTACTCGCTCTTGTAAAGAAGCGGTTGGATTTTCAAAAATTATCTCCGGTAGATTTGTGAATTCCCCTTTGGGATAATAATTATTGTTGAAAGAGATTCGAGCGGAATCATTTTTTAAAGCATTTAACCATTCATCAGCAAAATTTATATTCCAGGCAGCCATTCCAAAATTCAGAGTATAAATATTATTAAATCCTGAAAGACGAAGTAAGCATACATAATATGCAGAACGATGACCATTGCTACTGACTAGTACAACTTTGGGGTACAAATTCTGATTCAGGTTTTTTATATAACTGTAAAGACTGTCATTTTGAACATTCACGGCACCTTCAATATGCCCTGCCATGAAATCTGAATTATCACGCACATCAATAATTAAATAATTATTAATGTTAGCATAAACTTCTTCTGCATCTATAAGTGCAGGAGCCAATTCGGAATTTGCAAAATCTCCAATTGTTTCAAAATAAACAAGCAGCTCAGCGGTTGGATTAAGCTTTCCTGTAAGAGGCGGTAATATGTTGTCATCAATACAACAGTGCAACACAAAAACAATTGAAATGATTCTACTTATCTCAAATATTTTTTTAATAATCTTTTTCATTTAAAATACTTCTATAATATCTCCGGGAGTTACGCCAATAAAAAGCCCGATAACTTTATCACCCTGCACATTCCATTCTACAGCACCGCCGGTACCTTGTATGAATGGATCATTTATCTGCTGACCGGAATTTCTTGTATAAAAATAATTTTTGAACGATTTATCCAAAGCATAAACCTGTATTCTCCTGTTGCCCGAATAAATTCCTGAAAGAAATTCTTCGGGAATGGGAGAAGTTCTTACTCTAACAGTAGAATTTTGATCATCTGAAGAGGCAACGGAATGAAAAGTCTCAGCTCGTATTGCATTACCTACACTTACCATCCATAGCGCAGCATAAACTTCATCTATTTTTGCATTTACATCTGCATATAAATGATAATCGTTCCCGTCATAATTTGTTGAGGTAACTTCCGGCTTTAATGGAATTATTGTAATGCTGTAAATATATTTTTCACCATGCTCGGCAAACAATTCATACGTATCTCCTTCATCTATGTAGAAGTCATACTTTGGTTTGTAAAGACCATCAGCCGTATAAATAAGCGGAATTACCTGTACACCATTTATTCTTAAGTAAGCTGTAATATTTTTTATTTCAGCATCTTTAATATTGTACGGCACACCAAGCGGAAGAGTTCTTGTAAATCTCACTCCCGGAAAATATTTACCCGGAATAAGTTCTGCCTGTACAACTGTGTACTCTTCGTAAACAAGCTCAACGTTTACAATCTCTTCCGATTCACACCCGCTAAAGAGTAAAATAAAAGTTAACCATGTTAAAACAGTAATAAATTTCATCTTTTAAAATTTTATTGCGATTCCTGCAGAAGGTATAAAAGGAAACAACGCTATTTGCTTTATAACCGGTATCTTTTCACCATCTTCAGATTCCTTAAGCACAACATACTGTGCAAAAGTATTATACCTGTTATAAACATTATAAATATTAATGTATGCTTCAAAGTCTGAGTTAAACCATTTAAATGAATAACTCACGTTCAGATCCAATTTATGATATGCAGGAAATTGAGCAGTGTTTATTCCTGTATAATTAAATTGAATTTCCTGGCTGCCACCTACACCAACCGGCTCGAAAAGAAATTGCCCGGGAGGAAGCGTGTACCGCTGACCAGTTGCGTAAACCCAGGTAAGACCCACATTAAAATCGTTAAACAAACTGTAAGCAAGCACCAGGGAAAAATCGTGTCTCCTGTCATACCTGGAATGATATACTTTTCCAGCGTTTAGTTTATCAAACTGGCGCACCGACCATGAAAGTGTGTAACCGATCCAACCAGTAAAATTCCCTTTCTGTTTGTTTAGAAAGAGTTCAACTCCGTATGCTTCGCCCTGCCCCTGTGTAAACTGATCCTCAATTGAATCATCAAGTGGATTTAACTGCGGTGAATTCCTGAACTCGTACAAGCTTTGCATTTTTTTATAAAACCCTTCCACCGTAAATGCGTAAGATTGATCGAACCAGTATGTATCCAGCCCAAGCACATATTGTGTTGATTTACCCGGTTGAATCCGTTTTGTTGAAGGATACCACAGATCTGTTGGCAATGTAATGTCGTTACGCACAATTAGGTGGAGGAATTGATGAGCAACAGCAAATGCACCTTTTAAGATGATGTTTGGAGTAAAAGAGAATGAAACGGAAATCCTCGGTTCGAATCTTAAAAATTTCTGGTTACCGAAATAATAAAACCTTCCTCCCAGGTTGGTTTTTATTTCAGATGTTAATTGTGATTCGCTTTGAAAATATAAAGAAGCTTCAATAGAAGTTATATCTTTCCCGGCATAAGGATCTTTCTCGAGCGCTTCGTTATAAACATCGCTGTACAGCAGATCATAATTATGAAGAGCCATATCGAAACCTAATTTTAAAGTGTGATCCTGGTGCCATCTTAGTTCAGCATTTTGTCTTATGTAAAAATCAGTAAGATCCGGGTTGGAATAGTAAGTGTATGAAGTAACTGCTGTTGGGTTAACTCCAATTTTGGATGAAAATTTATACTTGATAAAACTGATTATTGAATTTAGTAAAAGTGAGCTTGTATTTACCTGCAGCCAGTTTAAACTAAGGTTAATGTTTTGCCATTCTATATCATAATCTGTATCAGTTACAGTAGGAGGATTATAAACATGATCATGGCTGAAAAGCCCGCTTATTGAAATGATATTACTTTCTGATAATACGTAATTTATTTTTGCATTCAGATCGAAGAAATTATAGCGAGGAATTGTACTACTTTTATTTAATTTACTTTGAAGAAGATCGTAGTACATAACTCTTCCCGAAATCATATAGGTGGAATTACTTCTAAGCGGTCCTTCAAAAGCAGCAAATGAGTTTATCAATCCTACTCCAACGGTTCCCTTATCCTTTTCCTTAGTACCGGAACGAAGTTTTACATCGAGTACACTTGATAATCTTCCACCATACTCAGCAGGAAAAGCGCCTTTAATCAATCTTACATCGCTTAAAGCATAAGAGTTGAAAGTGCTGGCGATATTGCCAAGATGAGCAGGGTTGTAAACTATAACACCATCAACTAAAGTTAAAGTTTGATCAGGGGAGCCGCCGCGCACATACAAGCCGCTGGAAATTTCCGAAGCCCTGTTTACACCGGGAAGCATTTCCAGCAAATTGAAAAGATCAACTTCTCCGCTTAATGTGGGAAGTTTTGCTAAAAGATCAGGTGTAATATCAATGGTGCTGGTAATCGGTTTATCTTTTCTTTCTCCTTCAACAACAACTTCTTCAAGTTGAATATCTGCAGGATATAATTCTACAGAGTAATTATAATTTGCTGCGTCACCTGTAATTGTAACTTCCTTTACGGAGGTTTTATATCCAATATAACGAATTAGCATTATATATTTTCCGGTAAGCAGTTCAGGAATTGCATAATATCCGAACCGGTTAGCAGCTGCACCGGTTATAGGAGGTTGTTCAATATTAAGTGAGTCTTTATAGATTAGAATATTAGTACCAACAAGTACCTCCCCTGTAACAGCATCGGTAACAAAGCCGGAAACACTGTAATCTCCGGTTTGTGCCCATAATTCCTGTATTGAAAATGCAAGCAGAAAAAAAATTGCTACGCTGATCTTATTCAGTTTCACTCAGGCAGTAAATATATTAATACAAAAAATTTACATAGTTGAGTTATTAAAAAAAGAGCTAAGAATCAACAACTTAAATTGCACTTGCCTGTTTATATGGATAAACGATTGAATTACTTCATTAAGATCATCTTCTCAGTCTCAAAAAAAGAACCCGCTTGAACTTTCCTTTTACACAGCTCCATTATTCTTTTAATCCGCCTTCGCGTTCCGCTTCGGCGGACGAGAATTGGTTAATTTCCTGCAGCTTACTGCGGAAATTTGTGCCCGGAGTTTGCTCTGGGATTCATAACTTTTATTTTCAAAGGTCTTTTTTCATCTGATCAAACTCCTCTTTGGTTATTTCGCCTTTCGCATATCGTTTTTTCAGTATATCAATAGGCGTTTCTGAGTCCTTACTTTCACCATGATGTCTGTCGGAATTTTGACCCCATGGCGGTCTGAAACCTCCGCGCCGAAACGTCATAAAAAAGAACATCACTATCATGCATATTACCGGAATTATCCACCAGCCACC
>JAZGGS010000443.1:0-2555 GCA_036480595.1 Ignavibacteriaceae bacterium | reverse complement strand
TCAGGACCGCAAGAAAATAGCAAGGGGAATTCAGTTTATAACGTATCCTTAAGAATTGCCTCAACAGAAGCACGTTATGATGACTGGATTGACAAAAATGGTCACCTACAGGAAGCGGATGGCAGATATAAAGCCAACTTTTTCTTTACTGTTATAGATGAAAGAACAAATGACCGGGTACAGGTGGGAGATTCGTTTTTCTTTACAGATTTTTCTAAATAATAACCAGGCCCAGTAACATGAAAAACAAATACTTATTTATTCTTTTAATAATATTATTTATAATACCGGCTAACAATATCCTCCAGGCACAGGATGATGAGGAACCAATTGTATATTTCCAGATGGAACCGCTGGATGATAGTTTATTTATTAAAATTCAACAGGCACTTTTTATAGATCCTCCTGATCCTAAGGCAGAAATTATTGCTGATGTAAGGGATCCTAATAATCAAACAATATCTATTAAGAGTGTGTTATACCCGTTCCTTGCTCTAGATGCTGAATTAAGAGCAAAAGTAATAACCTATCCGTTCAAAATTAACCTGGAAGAAGATGTACACTATGGAAGTGTGTTCTCCAGAGTAATTGAAAAAATTAGAATCAGCAAGGTACTCGACCCCCCAACGAAACAGCAAATTTCTTCAACAAGATGGTATATCAATCCATTCTTCCAGATGTTTGGCGGCGAACGGTTTGGAATTCCGATCAAAAAGGATATCGGTTTATCGTTTGGTGTAGGAACACGTTACTCAGGACCTTTAAATACCAACTTTATTGAAGCCAATTTTCATATTCTTGGAGTTTATGGTGGTGCGTTCTCAAATGTAGATGCATTTATTCAACAGTTTACAACTGAAAATCATAATAACCTGATTTTCTTAAATGGCTATCAAATAGGTTATGTGTTTCCACTGGGTAACTTTTTTGAACTAAGTTTTCTGGATGCCATAGATAACTTTTCCGAATCACAAAAGGAGCAGTATTTAAGAGATGGAAGAGGAACAGTTGTTTATAATCCGGATGGCTCAGTGAGATACCAGGCATGGCTTGTAGAAGGTTCCTACCTTAACTGGGAATTCAGGTATCCTGTTAAATTACTGGGTGCAACTAAAGGAAGGGTTTACGCAGCAAGATTTATAAATGAATTTCATTTCGGATTTGACTTCAGAGAGTTATCGCTGGCTGGCAGCACTTTCGATCTTCAGTTTGATGCTATGACAAGCAGCCCACAACGAAATCCTCAGTATATTATTAATCTTATGGTTCAGAAAATTGCCGAGAGCTGGGCATTCAGTGCTTTTTCAATCGGTCCCTCAATTATTCTATCAGAAAGTTCATCCGGAAGTTTCGGAATTATGAAAATCTTCTTCAATATGAGGATAAAAGTAGGATCATCGTTATAATAAATTTTACAACAACTATTGATGCCCCGGTTTGGTTCTTCCAGTCCGGGGTTTTTTATGATTGTTAAAATCAATCATTTAATATATTTATTACCTTATTATGAATCCCCGCTGAAGCAGCTATAATGCTCGAGCCGCCAACAGGATCGTTGCCCTGGTAATCAGTTATCACTCCACCTGCACCTTTAATAATTGGAATAAGAGGAAGACTATCCCACACGGACATTATTGGATCGATCATAATATCTGCAAATCCTGTAGCAACCAAGTAATAGCCGTAACAGTCTCCCCAATTTCTATAGAGTTTTACTTTCTTTATTAATTCCTCAAAGCTATTATGATTTTGATATTTACCGATATTTAAATGATCTGTTGTAAGAAGAACTGATTTGGAAAGGTTGTTACAATCTCTAAGTTTTGTTTTTATTCCGTTTATCTCAGCAGTATTATTATCTCCAATAAGCAGTTCATTAAGAACCGGCTGGTTAATAGCACCAAGCAAGGGCTTGCCATTTTTTAACAAGGCAATTAAAGTTCCAAAACTTAATGCGCCACAGATATAACTTTTTGTGCCATCAATCGGATCCAAAGTCCATTTAAATTCTGCCGATTCATTATAGCTGCCAAATTCCTCGCCAATAATTCCATGCTCTGGAAAATTTTTCATTATCTCTTTTCTCATTACTTCTTCTGCTTTTCTATCAGCAATGGTAACAGGAGAATCATCTGCTTTGCTATCCATATTGATATCAGTTCTGAAATAATTTCTAATTATCTTTCCGCTAATATTTGCAAGATGATTTATGAACTCTTTAAATTCCGATTGATTTGTCATTTGTTGTCAGTTTCTTAATTATCCTGATTTTTTAATGAGCAAATTTAGAGAAATTTCCTTTTCCAGAATAATAACTATTCATATATTTGTATCCTCAAATTTGAAATAACAGAGAATTGGTCCCACCTTGACGGGAAATGCGGTGGTCTTGTTGAGTCCGGCAGATGCCGGACGAGATTATGCGTTAGCGGAAAAACTGTTAAGGATACAATAGATATAATATTCGGAGAGTTGGCAGAGTGGTTGAATGCGGCGGTCTTGAAAACCGTTAAGGATGCAAGTCCTTCCGGGGTTCGAATCCCTGACTCTCCGCA
>JAZGGS010000442.1:0-2344 GCA_036480595.1 Ignavibacteriaceae bacterium | reverse complement strand
AAAAAGATAAAGATCATCTCTCTTGCCAATATCGCCGGTGTAGTGAATCCTCTTCTCTCCAACTTTAAATAGAAAGCTTAAACATGCAAAACTTATATTGGAATAATTTTCATACTCGGTTAATTCTATAAGATGAGAATTCTGATCAGCTAATACTTCTATTTCTTCATTTATTAAAAATGATTTTTTTATAGTGAAAGGTTCATAATTTATTTTAAATCCTAACCTTTCAGGAAACAGATAAGAGTTAATTAAAAAATTCTTAATAACATCGAGTAGTTCTTCATGAATAAAGATAGTTAGCGGTTCAGTTCGTTTGTACAATTTCATCTGAACGATTAACGCTGCTAAGCCTGTATAATGATCAGGATGAAGGTGAGAAAAAATTATTCCATTAAGTGAATTGAAATCTATTCCCACTTTTAAAAATGCTTTTGAAATTCCATCGCCGGCATCAACAAGCAGGTTAAATTGTTTTGAAGAAATCAGGATTGAAGAGTGATCCCTTTTTAATGATGCTTTGCCAGAACCGGTTCCTATAAAGGTTAATTCCATGGTTTTATATTACCACGTAATCGGGATTATTCTTCCGGAGAGTTTATACCTTTTATTAATCACCTGTAGAAAACCCTCAGCATCGTTTTCAGTTAAGAATTTTCCAACATACACAATATGAAACCTTGTGCCGCCCACAAGTTTTTCATTTGTTTCAGAAAAAATACCCGAATTAAGAAATTCTGCTTTTAATGATTCTGCATTATCGCGGTTAGAAAAAGCACCTGCTTGAATTGTAAATTTATATTCCTGCTCCGCAACAGTTTCCTCTCTATTTACTTCGGAATTATCCTCTTCCTTATTAACAGCAATATCTTCTCCCCGGGGAAATTTATTCTTCTGTGCAATTTTTATATAAGGAGAGCCGGTATAATCCAAAATAAGCTGGTCAAGTTTTTTTTGTGCGGTTTCATACAAACCAAGCGCGTAGTAATACGAAAATATCCTGTAGAGGGCAGCATCGGCATACTTGCTTGTAGGATAGTTATCAACAATATCCTGGTAGATAACAACAGCCAGTTGCCCGTTTTCAGTTAACACGCCTTCCAGGAATTTAACTGACGGGCTTTCGGGGTATTCTTCTTTAAGATCAAAAAGTTCAGATCGTGCTGCATCAATATTGCCGCTTTCGATTTGCTTCAGGTATGGAATTATATCAACATCCTGGGAGTAAGCCAAACCAGTTAAAATGAATAATAAAATAATAATTGGAATAACTGTTTTATTCAAAATTTTAATTGTCATAATTCTTCCCTTGTAAAATAGGGTAATTAAGTTAACCGGTAAGCGAAAGAGAGTCTTCAGCAATTTTGGAAAACCTGATAAAATCTCCAAACAATGTTGCCGAAGTTGCACGGTTCAATTTCACCTCTACATAATTGCCTGTTTTAATTACATTATTGAGTGGGAAAATAACAACTTTATTTGTGTCGGTTCTTCCTGATAAGAATTCTTCCGACTTCCTGCTAAATCCCTCAACCAGCACAGTTACTTCCGTTCCAATAAGTTGCTGGTTTATTTCGTACGATATCTGCAGTTGCAAATTAATTATTTCCTGTAATCTTTTCCCTTTGGTTTTTTCAGGAATATCATCTTCCATCTTAAATGCTTTTGTACCTTCCCTCGGGGAATATTTAAACATATAAGCACCATCAAATCTAATTTTTCTCATCACATCAAGAGTCATTATATGATCTTCAAAAGTTTCAGTTGGAAAACCTGCGATAATATCTGTAGAAAAACTTACGCCGGGAATTATTTGTTTTGCTTTTTCAATCAGATTTAAATAATGATCAATAGAATAAGTGCGGTTCATTAATTCCAAAATTTTATCGGAGCCGGATTGAACAGGAAGATGAATGAAGTTGCAAATATTAGGATGTTCTGCAATTGTGTATAAAAGTTTATCGGATAGATCCTGCGGGTGCGAAGTGGTAAACCTGATTCTTATAGAACGATCTACTCTTGCGCAAGCAGCCAGAAGATCGGCAAAGTCATTCTTATCATCAAAATAAGAATTAACATTTTGCCCGAGCAGGGTAATTTCTTTAAAATTTTTTTCAGCAAGCTGCTCAACCTCTTCTACAATTGAATGTAAAGTCCTGCTTTTTTCCCTTCCGCGCGTAAAAGGCACAACACAGAATGAGCAGAACTTATCGCAGCCGCGCATAACTGAAATCCATGCCTGCAATCCATCCTCCCTGTGAGGGACAATATCATCATAAGTTTCTGTTTTGGAAAGTTTAACTCCAATTCCTTTATCACCATTATATGCAACATCAATAAGCTC
>JAZGGS010000441.1:0-4534 GCA_036480595.1 Ignavibacteriaceae bacterium | reverse complement strand
TGGAAGTTCATCAAAACTGAAAAATGCAACATCTTCAGTTTCATCGCTTGTTGCAGGTTCTCCGCCGGTCAGGTCGCATAAGAAAATAATTTTAAATGCGTGAAAAAACTCAAGTGGTCGTCCATCCCTGTTAGCATCAAAAACACCGATAAATTTTGTTGGCTTTACATCAAAACCACTCTCTTCTTTCGATTCCCTGATCGCCACTTCGGAAGGAACATCACCAACATCAGCCCAGCCACCGGGCATTGCCCACTTTTTATCCATTACTTCTTTTACTAAAAGGATTTTTCCTTCATCATTTATTACCGCTGCTCTTACATCAATTTTTGGAGTAGCGTAACCGGGCTGTGTCATTAACACTTTAACAACTTCTTCACTTTTTAAATCAGTGTGATGTTCAACAATTTCAGCGGTTATTTCCATCAGCTTTTTGTAACGCTGTTTTTCATAATCGGTTACTGCAAAAGCTAAACCGGTTTGGCTAAGTTGCTGAATTTCGCGTGCCCATTTTAGCCATTGGGGGATTTTATTTTCTTCCATTATATCATCCTTTTACAGCAGTCATTCTGTAAGAATCTTTTTAATATTCAATGATCTAATTTTACTAATGATTCTCATTACAATAATAAGTTTCCTTTTGAATGACAAAGGTATGTTTCAATTTAAAAAGGATTAGTTGCCCACACAGTAACTTCGGGAATGAAACCTCTGTTATCCATCTCTAACGTAGAAACAATAGTATGTGCAATCTCTTCGCTTCTTAATTTATTTGAAATTTCTTTTCGTTCAATTCTTTCAGAATTTCCAAATGCAGTTGTAACTTCACTCGGATTAACAAGTATAACTCTTACATTATATTTTCTTAGTTCTGCCTGCCAGCATTGTGTCATTCCTCTTAAAGCAAATTTTGATGAAGCATAAACAGTTCCGTTTGAATAACCCTTTAAAGCAGCAGTGGAAGCAATGTTTACTATGTTACCGTAATTTTGCTCTTTAAATAATTGCGCAGCTTTACTTCCCATCATAGCTGCACCAAAAACATTTACATCATAAACATTGCGGAATGCTTTTATATCGAGTTCAGTTATTTCAGACCAGCCGCCGCCAATTCCTGCATTGTTTATTAAGCAATCGAGCTTTCCGAATTCCTTAAGAAATTCATTATACGTTCTTTCCACATCTTCCTGTTTTGCAACATCAGCATGAATCGGAGCCGCGTTAATTTCTTTTGCAACACTTTCAAGTTTATCTTTATCCCTCCCGGTAATTGCAACCTTACCGCCGTTATCAGAAAGCATTTTTGCTGTTGCTTTACCAATCCCGGCACTTCCGCCGGTTATTAAAAATGTTGAGTTTTCAATTTTCATTTTATTTTCCTGTAATTTATTTTTTCATCCAAAATTACTTGTGTCTTATATAAGACAAAACTGTATTTCTAAAAATGGTTATCTTTTTTTATTCAAAATTACTAAAATTATTTTAAGGCCTGCAATGAAGGACTCCTACTTAAGTACAATAAAAGATGTTTATAAAGAAGCAGCTATAAATCCGGAGAAAGGATTATGCTGCACTATAACACCAATCTGGCAATTACCCGAACTAGATATTCCTGATAAAATGCTTGAGATGAATTACGGCTGCGGCAACACTGTTAATCCAAGAGATTTAGTAAACGATCCATCAATACTTTACGTTGGAGTGGGCGGTGGAATGGAAATTCTTCAGTTCTCATATTTCAGCAGAAAGAAAGGCGGAGTGATTGGAATTGATCCGGTTACTGAAATGATAAATGCATGCAAAAAAAATTTAATTGAAGCAGAAAAATTAAATGGCTGGTTCAGTTCTGATCTTGTTGATCTTAGAGAAGGTGATGCATTAAGCTTGCCGATTGAAAATGGAACGATCGATGTTGCAGCACAGAATTGTTTATTTAATACTTTTCACGATGAAGAGCTTGAGACAGCTCTGAAAGAAATGTGCAGGGTGTTAAAACCGCACGGCAGACTTGTTCTTTCCGACCCGGTTTGTGAAACAATAATGCCTGAAAACTTAAAGAACGATGAGAGACTGCGCGCATTATGTTTAAGCGGCGCTATTCCATTAAATGAATATTTAAAAAGATTAGCATCAATTGGTTTCGGTACAATAGAAGTGAGAGCAAAAAGACCCTACCGTTTGCTTGATCCGAAACACTATGATACTGATGAACTTATTTTTATTGAAAGTGTTGAGATATGTGCAATAAAAGATCCTATGCCGGAAGACGGACCTTGCATATTTACAGGAAAGACTGCTATCTATTATGGTGAAGATGAATTATTTGATGATACAAAGGGTCATGTGTTTCTACAGAATCAGCCGCTAGCTGTTTGTGATAAAACTGCCGGCGTGCTTGCATCTTTAAATAGAGATGATATTTTCATTTCAGAATCAACTTACTTTTACGATGGCGGCGGGTGTTGTTAACAAAATAGAACGCTGATTAGTTATGATTGATTATGATCTGCACAGATCTTAATAAATCTGGGTGCTTTTATGAGTTCGTTAAAAATCTTCCCATTCATCAAATTCAAATTGAATTCCTACCTAAGTTTATCTAATTTTTGATATGACTTTTCATAAATCAACAATTAATCATTCCAGGTGATATAATGCTTAAGAAATTTTTATTGTTATTGCTTTCCCTTCTTATTTCTTCTACAACACTCATCGCACAAGATAATGATGAAGAGAAGAAGGAAGATAAATCTCCTTATAAATCATCAACATTCAATGGATTAAAATTCCGCTCGCTCGGTCCGGCAATTACTTCCGGCAGGGTAACCGATTTTGCGGTTAATCCAAATAACTATCACGAATTTTATGTTTCCGTTGCTTCCGGAAATGTTTGGAAGACAACAAATTCCGGCACAACGTGGGAGCCGATATTTGATAACTACGGTTCCTACTCAATCGGCTGCGTAACTCTTGATCCAAATAACCCACACGTTGTTTATGTTGGAACCGGTGAGAACAATAGCCAGCGAAGTGTTTCGTGGGGTGACGGTATTTACAGATCGGAAGACGGTGGGAAGAGTTTTAAAAACATTGGGTTAAAAAAATCAGAACACATTGCTAAAATTTTAGTTGATCCGAGAGACTCAAAAGTTATTTACGTTGCAGCACAGGGTCCTTTGTGGAAACCCGGCGGACAGCGCGGGCTTTATAAATCAATTGATTATGGTGCAACCTGGGATTCGGTTCTTTATATAAGTGAGAATACCGGCGTAACTGATGTTGTGATGGATCCAAGAGATCCCGATGTACTTTATGCAGCTTCTTACCAGAGAAGAAGACACGTTTGGGTACTGCTTAACGGCGGACCGGAAAGTGCAATTTACAAATCAACTGATGCAGGAGCAACCTGGAATAAATTTAAATCAGGTTTGCCCGAAGGCGATATAGGAAGGATTGGTCTCGCTCTCTCACCGGTTAATCCTGATCATGTTTTTGCAATAATAGAGGCGCAGGGTGATAAAGGCGGTTTCTTTAAATCAACAAACAGAGGAGCTTCGTGGAAGAAGACAAATGATTACAAAACTACAAGCGCTCAATATTATAATGAAATTTTTTGCGATCCAAAGGATGTAAATAAAATTTATTCGCTGGATACCCGAACAAAAGTATCCATCGATGGAGGAATAACTTTTAACAATTTAGGAAATAAAGCAAGACACGTTGATGACCATGCTTTATGGATAAACCCGGAGAATACAGATCATTTTTTAATTGGCGGCGATGGTGGAGTTTATGAAACTTTTGATGGGGCAAAAACCTGGCAGTTTAAAAGCAATCTTCCCATCACACAATTTTACAGGGTAAGTGTAGATAATGCAGAACCTTTCTACTGGGTTTACGGAGGAACGCAAGACAACAACAGTATGGGCGTTCCATCACAGACAATAAACAACGAAGGAATTGTAAATGCAGATTGGATCCCAACGCTTGGCGGTGACGGTTACGAAACACAAGTTGATCCTGTTGATCCGAATATTGTTTATGCACAATACCAGTATGGCGGATTGGTTCGCTACGATAAAAAAAGTGGTGAGTACATTAGCATCAAACCACAGGAAGGTATGGACGATGAACCGCTAATATGGAACTGGGATTCACCGTTACTTTTAAGTCCGCATAAACACACAAGATTATACTTCGCCGCAAATAAACTATTTAAAAGCGATGACAGGGGTAATAGTTGGGTGGCTATCAGTGATGATCTTACAAGACAAATTGATAGAAACAAACTTGAGGTAATGGGCAAAGTATGGAGCGTTGATGCTGTGGCGAAAAACGCTTCAACATCATTTTACGGAAACATTGTTTCACTAACAGAATCTCCGCTAGTTGAAGGATTAATTTATGTGGGAACCGATGACGGGCTTATCCAGGTTACTGAAGACGAAGGAGAAAATTGGAGAAAGATAGAAAAGTTTCCCGGCGTGCCGGAAATGACTTATGTTAGTTGTCTTTATGCTTCGCTTCATGATCC
>JAZGGS010000440.1:0-6731 GCA_036480595.1 Ignavibacteriaceae bacterium | reverse complement strand
ACTTTTCAGCATTGTAAATGTTGCCGTTGTAAAACCGGAGCCAGAGCAAACTGCCAACCATTATTCCGTCAAATATTCTGTCATCAACAAATGATTTGATTGTAAGATAACCCCATAAAACATTCCAGCTAAGTGATAGTAAACCGCTTACATATTCGCCTGTGTAGAACTGACCCGCACCGGGGATAATCATAGAAATAATTTTTGCAAAGCTAACTGAGTATTTTTCATCTTCAACTTTTTCCGCAAGCAGTTTTAGTTCGTGCTGGTTATCAATCATACCCAAACTAAAAGCTGCATTCTCCCAGTCATCGGCAAAGATGTATGCCCACCCGCGCCAATAGTTCAGTTCATCTTTCTTTGAAGAGAATCTTTTATCATCTTCCAGTGAGCTAAGTAAATCCAATGCACGATCAGTTGTTCTTCTTAAAATATTTACGCGCACGTTTTCTATCCTGCTGTAATATAGTTCATCACCATTAGCAGCATTTATTTCCGCAAGCGTAAAATGTTTTACTGCATCAGTAAATTTTCCGCCCTGCTTGTAGCTTTTGCCAATTAAGATGTTTGCCTTGTAGTTATAAGTTTCGCTTTTATCAAAGTAGAGAAGCCGTTTTAATTCGGTTACGGCATCATAGTATTTTTCACCAGCATAGAGTTGTTTAGCAAAATTGAATTGTTTAACAAAAACATCCTGTGCTGCAATCCTTGCAGATAAAGTAGAAAAGACTAAGATGATTAAATAAAATTTATTCACAGAAATTATACTCCGGTGTAAAATAATTTTTCTGTTCAAGATAGAGATTCAAACCGTCTTCAAACTCAAAAGCAATTTTTGCATTATAAATTTGTGCTGCCGCCACCGATCCATATACATTTCCTGCATAGAAGAATGCACCCAAACCGGTAAAGATCCATGCCCGTGTGTTATGATCAGCCCTAAAATTATCGTAAGCAAGAAATGCAAATAAACCGGTTGTAACAAGCGCCATTATGCCATCGCCCCATTCTCCAACGTACATTTTTCCTGATCCTGGAATTATCGCAGACATTATTCCCGCGAGAACCGGATTTTTATTAGGCGGTTCGTTTTTCCAATTATAAAAAGATGTTATTTTTTCTTTTTCACCTTTATTAAATGGATTTAGAAATTTCTCTGAAGTTGGTAGATCATCATCAGTAAAAAGATATGAAAAGTTAAAGAGTTTTTTCCCTTTGGATTGATAGCTATTGTTTTTATTTGAATAACTCTCCAGGTAAAATGAACGAAATGCAGTGTAATTTTCAGTTAAAAAATATGTTTTAAGTTCCTGGAGCTTTGCTTCATCAAAAAAAACTGAGACCGATGCAATAACAGATAGTTTTTGGATCGAGTTTGAATAATCACCAATATATAAATAGCCCAATCCAATTTTAAAGTTAAGCGTATCGTCTACAATATTTTCAAGTTTTTCATATTCTAAATTCGCACGCATGTAATCTTTTTCGCAAAAAAGATGGTTGGCAAAATCTTTTATGTTTTTCGGTGAGTGAAAATTAAATTCACCTGTTTGCGAGAAGTGCAAAAATGGAATGAGCAGCATCAAAATAAAAAGTGCTCGCATTAATCCTTCACAATAACTGAAGGAGGAATATATTCTATACCATCTTCATCCAGTGTATAAAGAGCGATTGGATCATAGTAATACCCTTTCTTTAGATGGGGGTAATGATCATGACCTTTATAAATATTCATATCGCGGGTAAACCGATCGAAGAACATAAGCGTTCCTTGCAGCAAGTTAGTTTCTTTTGCAGATTGAATAAGGAAGGATGAACAGGAAGGACGGAAGGGACAGTTATCTCCATCAAGATCGGAAATAAAAAACCAGTACGCATTACCAATCGATTTTACAACAAGCTCACCTGCGTTATCAGCTTCAAAGGAATAAGCGCGGTGCCTGTATTCGTTTGGTTTTTCGTAAGAGTATTCTGCCTTCTCCCATTTAACCCAATCGGTCTGGGAGAAAGCAGTTGAAAAAGAAATTATTATTATAAATAGAGTTAATCTCAATTGTTACTTTTTATTTAATAATGATCTTGCAATTACAATTCTCTGTATTTCGGAAGTTCCTTCATAAATCTCTGTAATTTTGGAATCGCGCAGGTATCTTTCAACCAGGTATTCCCTTACATAACCATAACCGCCGTGAATCTGGATTGCCTCCAGTGCACACTCTACAGATATTTTAGATGAATAAAGTTTTGCCATTGCAGCTTCGGCAAAATATTTTTTCCCTGCATCTTTTAATGCTGATGCTTTAAGAGTTAATAATTTTGCCGCATCAACTTTAACCGCCATATCGGAAAGTTTAAATTGTATTGCCTGGAAATTTGCAATCTCTTGGCCAAAAGCTTTTCTTTCTTTGGAATATTTAAGCGAAGCTTCCAGAGAAGCTTGGGCAATCCCAATTGCCTGTGCAGCAATACCAATTCTACCGCCGTTAAGCGTGTTCATGGCAAAGTTAAATCCTTTGCCTTCTTCCCAGATAAGGTTTTCCGCAGGTATCCTGCAGTTTTCAAAAGTTAAAGAGCAGGTATCTGAACTTCTTATACCAAGTTTATCTTCTTTTTTGCCATGCCCGAATCCCTCAGTTTCCTTTTCAACAACAAAAGCTGAAATACCTTTGTGACCTTTTTCTTTATCTGTAGTGGCAATTACAATATGGTAATCAGCTGATTGCCCGTTGGATATCCAGTTCTTGATTCCGTTCAGAACAAAGTGATTGCCATCTTTATTTGCCATAGTTCTCTGCTTTGTAGCATCGCTTCCTGCTTCCGGTTCAGAAAGACAAAACGCACCAAGTTTTTCTCCTGAAGCCAACTGTGTTAAATATTTTTCTTTAATATAATCTGAGCCATACTCTTCCAATCCCCAGCAAACAAGCGAATTATTTACAGACATAATTACACCAAGACTCGCATCTACTTTAGATATTTCAATCATTGATAAAACATAGCTGATTGTATCCATTCCCGCTCCGCCATAATCAGGCGAAACCATCATCCCCATAAAACCAAGTTCTCCCATTTGTTTAACTATTTTTTCCGGGAACTCCGCATTTATATCTCTCTCAACAGCAGTAGGAGCAATTTCGTGCTGAGCAAAATCCTTTGCAGATTCCTGGATCATTAGTTGTTCTTCTGTAAAATCGAAATTCATTTTTCTCCCTTTTATATTTTTAATTATTAAATAAAAAATGATTTTGTGGTAATGAGTTTATCCATTTTCACTTTTTAAAAATAGCTGAATAATATATTTATAGCAAAGTAAAGTGCACTTGATTAATACTTTATTTAAAATATGAATTTACCGGTTAAGAGCTAATTGCTATATTTAACAGGAAAGAAATAATTAAATGATGATAACACGTAATAAAAAAATATTAAAAGGGCTTACACTGGAAGAACTGCAAGGTTTTTGTTCTGAAGTAGCAGAACCAAAATACAGGGCTAAACAAATTTTTAGCTGGATGTACGGGCATCTGGCAGAAAGCTTTGAAGAGATGCAGAATCTTCCTAAACCGTTAAGGAAAAAGCTTACAGAGATTAGCAGTTTAAATACTCTTAAATATGTTACATCCCGGGTTTCCTCTTCAACCGGCACAAAAAAATATATCTTCGAAACAGCAGAGGGAAACAGAATTGAGTCGGTTCTTATACCGGAAAGCAGAAGGAACACGCTTTGTATATCAACACAAGCCGGGTGCCCGCTCGATTGCAAGTTCTGTGCAACAGGTTTGATGGGTTATAAGAAAAATTTATCGGCAGGTGAAATTTTTGATCAGTATAAACTTGCTGTAAAAGATAGCGACGGTAAAAAGATTACCAACATAGTTTATATGGGAATGGGTGAACCACTTTTAAATTTTAACGAAACTATAAAATCATTAAAAATATTTTCTGATGAGTTAACAACAGAAATAAGTCCGCGCAGAATCACTCTTTCTACTGCCGGGATTGCACCTAAAATTAAGGAACTTGCAGATTTAGGAATAAAGGTAAAACTTGCTCTTTCGCTTCATTCATGCTTTGAGGATGTTAGAAGTAAAATTATGCCTGTAAGTAAAAAGTACTCTCTTAAAGAAAATATTGAAGCTATTAAATACTATATAAAAAAAACCCGCACAAAAATTACTTTTGAATATATTATATTGAAAGATATTAACGACAGGAAAGAAGATATTAAAGCTCTAACAAAACTGTGCAGATCTCTGCCGGGTAAAATAAATGTAATCCCTTTTAATTCGCTTGAGCATATGAATCCCGGTGGTGTTTCAGCAAAACTGCTCCCAAGTTCTGCAGAAAGAATTAATAAGTTTGTAAATAAATTAAAAGCTAACGGTATAACTGTAATGTTAAGGAATACACAAGGAGATGATATTGCCGCGGCTTGCGGACAGCTTGCCTATCCCCAACCAATTCCCGCTATCCGGCGGGCAAGTCCAAAGGAAAGGGGCTTTTAAATGAAAAAACTTACTCACGAGGAAATATCAAAAAACAGGAGCACACTCAATAACCTGCACAAAGTTAAGAAGCTGCCGGTTTATGTGATGATAGATAGTATAAGAAGTAATTATAATGTCGGTTCAATTTTCAGAACTTCAGATGGTGCGATGATTGAAAAGTTATTTCTTTGCGGATACACTCCGCATCCCCCAAAAAAGGAAATTTTGAAAACAGCATTAGGAGCCACCGAAAGCGTAAACTGGGAATATGTAAAAGATCCTAAAGAAGTAATTACAAAAATGAAAACTGATGGCATTAAAGTTTGTGCATTAGAGCTTACAGATAAAAGCTTTCCATATTACGAATTGAAGAAAGATATATTCCCTCTTTGTGTTTTAATTGGAAATGAAATAACCGGCGTCTCACAGGATCTTCTGGATCTTTGTGATTTTTCAATTGAGATTCCGCAATTCGGAATAAAGCAATCACTTAATGTTGCGGTGGCTTACGGTGTTACCATTTTTGAGTTGAGGAAGGTTTTTGATGAGGAACATTCGGAATTTTAACATTGTTTTTGTAAATCTAGTTGCTGTTTATCAGGTTTACGACTTAACTGAAGAGGAAATTAAAACTGTAGAAGGGGAAAGTAACCCATAGCTTCAGCTATGGGAATAAATGCTAACTCAATTAACAAATAACCGTTTTAACGGTTTTTAATGGGGGCAACATTTCACATTCACTTTTAAAAGTCTGGATTCACGGAACATTCGGCACAAAAGACAGAACCTCATTAATTATTAACACCTTTGAAAAACAATTACATGCACACATAAGAGAAAAATTAGAAAGAGAACTTGACTGCAAAGTAAGAATAATAAACGGAACAGAAGACCATCTACATATATTATTTTTATTATCACCGAAATTCACTCTGAAAGATATTTTTCAAAATGTTAAAGGAGAATCCTCACATTGGGTTAATCAATCCGATTTTATAAAATATAAATTTGCATGGCAGACAGGTTATGGTGCTTTTTCCGTTAGTGAATCAATGGTAAAGGAGGTTGAAAAATATATAGCCAATCAGAAAGAAAATCATAAGAAGATTACTTATAAAGAAGAAATTAATTTGTTTATTAAAAAATATGGAATTAAAATTATAAACCGTTGAAACGGTTATTATACTTTGCTTGCCCTTTTATGCCCACGGTTAAAACCGTGGGTTGTAAAAATTAAACGGAGGAAGTAACCTGTCGGAAGATAAAGATTGTGGAAGATAGTATAAAAAAACTTCACACTTTAATTCCCTCTTCCCGCCAGGGCGGGACAGGCTCTTACTAAGGAGTGAGACGAATGGAGAGGTTAAGCTGGGACGTTATGCAGCAGCAGTAAAAAACTCCTCGCCATTCTCTTTTGTATGGATTATAAGCAGGTTTGCACGAACCATCTTAACTAAAGTCCGTGATGCTCTTCTTTCAGAAATGTTAACAAGCACGCTAAGTTCTTTAACGGAAATGCTCTCTTTTTTAGCAAGGTAAGCAAACACAGTTTTTTCAACCAGACCGATTGTATACTTTTTTAAACTGAGATTACCCGATTGCGCTTTTAATATTCTTACCATCTCTTTGCTAGCCTGTAAGCTTTTATCATTAACACGCACTGTTATAACAGATTTATTAATATCAAGTTCTTTAAGGTAGTCCTGCAGCCGGTGCGGTTTATTATCTGACTCTGGAATAGAAACAATCACAATTTCCCTTCCAAGCAACTCCATAAAATCGATTGAGTAAGTAAGCGCCGGTTCACAATAATTTTTAGCTGCATCGTCAATCATCTCGGCTTCAGCTTTTTCACTTTCAACACCAACAATTTCTCCGTCATCATCCACTCCAAAAAGTATATGTCCGCCTTTGGTATTGGCAAACGCAATCATCTCTTTTGCAATTTTTTCCGGGGTGGTAAAAAGGCGTTTAAATTCACATTGAATAGTTTCTCCCTCCTCAATAAGCTCTTTTAAATCCCTGCGATTCACAATTATTTTTTAATTTGTGAAATGTAAAAATCTATCTTCGCCGTCTCGGATTCCATACAGGTTCTTTGATCACCGGGATCTCGATGGTTTCGGTTGTTACCTGTTCATCCTGCTTAATTCCATTTTCTGTTCCATCATCAAATGCAACTTCTATTGTATCCTTGTATGTTTTCTCTATCTGTACAAGAGCACTGTCAGTCGCTAATGAATC
>JAZGGS010000439.1:0-3596 GCA_036480595.1 Ignavibacteriaceae bacterium | reverse complement strand
GTATCGTTACCCGGATAATTTAGAATGTTCTAAGTGGCTATTACGCAATTATCTTGTGAGTAACTAACAATAGAAGTAATACATAATAAAATTATTAAAGAACCTAACTTCATTTTTAATTCTCCCTTCCCATCTTTTTAATTCTATCTTCCAGCTCTATCTTAACTGCTTCCGAGTAGGAGTAAAGACTCATATTAACAATACCACTTTTAAAAAAACTATAGAAAAAACCAATTTGCTATTAGATAGGTAAATCTTGAAGAATTCTATCTACTGCCAAATTGACTGCTTCGATTACCGGTGGGGCGTCTCCAAGTGTAGTTGACGTGGCTCTCACTCCATCAGTTGAAGCCTCCCATAATAACTTACCGCTTCTTGTTGATAGAATTGTTATCCTAACAGTTGCCCGTGTTTCACCTTGGAGCGAATAGGCGGAATGTTTTTCCAATCCAAACGCTCCATCTCGCTGAAAAATATCTACTATTTTACCTTGCAATATGCAATCAACATTTAAAACGTCCCCGACTTCTCTCAGAAAATTTTCATCTGGAATTCCACTGGATATATAATTATCTAAAAAAATTGCCCAATCATCAGCTAAATCATATTCATTTAATATATCAATTACTGTATTCGAACTCATTAATTTAATATTCGGATCTCTTTGATGAATTGCTTGTGAAATCTTTCGATTTATCTGCTGGGATTCGTATAGTGCTAATCTCACATTTTTAATTGGAAAAATTGCGATAGAAGTCATCGGTTCGTTAGCGATATTTGGGTCAACATATGAATTGAATGTTGCCTCATGAACAGCACAACTTGTAACAATGAATACGATTAGGATTATTGTAATAATGAGTAATGAATTTTTCATAATAGCCTTCTTATTAATTGTAATTGAAAACAAATAATAATTGAACTTTATCCTCTTGGAGGAAACAAGTAATTCGGGAACCAAGATAAGAGTAACGCCATTCTAAGCGTTTGTTCCAATGGAAAGAACAACTGCTATAAACTTGCAAATATTATTTGTTACAAGCAACGCTTGGTGAACAATTGGCAACAAATAAAAACCACCACCAACTTTCATTGATAGGGGATTAGGTAAAAAGTTAAATTAATCAGCTACACCATCAACACCATCAAGATATAAGCAAGAAGTGAGTTTTCAGAAGAGTAAATCGTGTGAAATGTGTAAAAAAAGTTCCTAAGTTATTATAAACAAAGGGGTTTTGCGGAGAGGGCGGGATTCGAACCCGCGGTACCCGTTACAGGTACGGCAGTTTAGCAAACTGCTGGTTTCAGCCACTCACCCACCTCTCCAAGCTGAAAATTTAATAAATCATTAAAACAATTATAAGAACAGGTTTTCCTCAGAACTGAAATTTCAGATTACAAACATAATGTTTTAATCATAATATTGAAACTAATTTGAACCCTCAATTTATTCTTTTATTTTTTTTTATATCTTATATTCTTAAAAGCATCAATAATGTAAATATAACTAAAGTTGGTTCGATTGAAATATCTAACTCGAAAGCAAAATAAATGGAGGAGCACACTTTAATATTCATTCGCAAACACTTCCATGAATATTAATCAAATAACAGAATTTGATAATCCCGCTAATATTTGATTGATTATCAAACTACCTTTTAATAAATTTGATTTTCAAAGTTAATGCATTTGGAGAATGGATGAGTTCATTTGAGGGCATAGATTATTATAACATAGAATCTCTTCTTTCAGAAGAAGAGATAATGATAAGGAATACGGTACGCGAATTTGTTTCCAATGAAGTAATACCTATCATCGAAAAGCATAACCGCGAAGCTACTTTTCCCGTTCAACTAATTCCTAAAATGGGAGAGATGGGCTTACTTGGCACTACCTTCCCTGGAAAATATAATTGTGCTGATCTCAACTATGTTTCTTATGGCTTAGTTGCGCAAGAACTGGAAAGAGGCGATAGTGGAATAAGAAGTTTTGTTTCAGTTCAAAGTTCTCTTGTAATGTACCCGATTTTTGCATTTGGGAGTGAGGCACAAAAAGATTATTGGCTGCCGCTGCTTGCAAGTGGTGAAAAGATTGGCTGTTTCGGTTTAACCGAACCCGATTATGGCTCTAACCCTTCAGGTATGATCACAAAAGCAGAAAAAGTAGATGGCGGTTTCCTATTAAACGGTACAAAAATGTGGATAACAAATGGTTCGAGTGCCGATGTTGCAGTTGTTTGGGCTAAACTTGATGGGGTTATAAGGGGATTTTTAGTGGAAAAAGAATTTAAAGGATTCACTGCACCGGAAATGAAAGGCAAACATTCACTCCGTGCTTCAGTTACATCAGAATTGATTTTTGAGGATGTGCTCGTTCCTGAAGAAAATATACTGCGCAAAACAGTTGGATTAAAAAATGCGCTCATGTGTCTGAACCAGGCAAGGTACGGAATTGCCTGGGGCGTTGTTGGTGCTATGATGGCATGCTATGATTCAGCTCTCAAATATTCAAAGAGCAGAGTTCAATTCAGCAAACCGATTGCAGCCTACCAGATCACGCAGCAAAAATTAGTTATTATGCTAACCGAACTTACCAAAGCGCAACTGATGAATATACAATTGGGCAGGTTGATGGATAAAGGTGATTCGAAGCATTACCAGGTTTCGCTGGCAAAACGGAATAACTGTGAAAAAGCACTTGATATTGCAAGGATGTCAAGAGAAATTCTTGGTGCAAACGGAATACTTGATGAATACCCTGTAATGCGGCATTCGGCTAACCTTGAATCTGTTAAAACTTATGAGGGTACGCACGAAATGCATACACTTATTATTGGCGAAGACATTACAGGTTTTTCGGCGTTTGATTAGTAATTTTTTAAATGATAAAAAACGGAACTGTGTTAGATAAAAAAGAACTTATAGAAGGATTAACATTTGATGATGTTTTGCTGATGCCTGCAAAATCATCTCACCTTCCTAATGAGGTTGATATATCAACTTTATTAACTCCTGAAATAAAACTTAATATTCCTATTGTATCTGCGGCAATGGATACAGTTACTGAATCTGCTCTTGCTATTGCAATTGCCCGGGAAGGGGGCATTGGAATTTTACATAAAAATATGAGTCTTGAAGAACAGTGTGAAGAGGTAGATAGAGTTAAAAGATCTGAAAGTGGAATGATAAAAGATCCGGTTACACTTTACACTGACCGAACTGTAAAAGACGCCCTGGAACTAATGAAAAAATACAGTGTATCCGGTATTCCAATAATTGATAAGAGCGAGAAATTAGTTGGCATACTTACAAACAGAGATTTAAGGTTTGAACCGAATGTAAAGCTTAAAGTTTCTGATCTAATGACAAAGGAAAACCTCGTTACTGCGCCTGTAGGAACAACCTTGGCTAAAGCAGAAAAAATGTTACAAAAATATAAGATAGAAAAACTACCTGTAGTCGATAAAAACGGTAATCTGAGGGGGTTAATTACTTTTAAAGATATAATGAAGAAAAAGAAACATCCGGATGCCTGCAAGGATGAACATGGCAGATTGAGAGTTGGAGCAGCAGTTGGAATAACACACGATACACAAG
>JAZGGS010000438.1:0-3600 GCA_036480595.1 Ignavibacteriaceae bacterium | reverse complement strand
CGTAATATTTCCTTGCAAAGTTCAGTTGCTTTTTGCTCATCTCCGGTTGTTACATATTGCTGGGCTATAAGATGTTTTAAGATTGTTTCGTTTACCTGGTTCGATTCTTTCCATTTTGGATAGGAGTTCAATATCTCAAAATAGATATCAATTGAATGTTCCGGATCAACATCTTCATAAGCGCGTGCCAAACCCCATTTAAATGATCTTGATTCCGGAAAATCAATTAAAGCTTTTTCAGCAGTTTGAATTGCAGCAAGATAATTTTCCTGGTCTATATAAATCCAGATTAACGAATTAATTGCCAGGTAAGTATTATAAGAAGATGAATCGATTGCAGTTATAAGTCTTTCAATTCCATAACTTTTATTATCATCAATAAAAGGTAGCCAGGATAATGGTTCAGATTTCCTGCTTTTCCAATATTCAAAAGTACCAATAGCAATGTAGGATTCGTAAAAAGCAGGGTCACTTTCAAGGCACTTTTCAAATGCTGATATGGAATTCAATCCCGTTGATACAGCCGAAAGCCAGCTTTCATTTATTGCATTAAAATATGCAATGTAGCCCTCGGAAAGTGCATAGAAGTAATTGTACCAAACATTATCTTCATCTTCATCCAGCAGATCAAGTGATTGTTTTTTTGCCTCTTCAAGATTATTATAGATAAAATCCGAATCGAACTCTTCTGCGTAATCGTATGATTCTGCAATACTTACTACAGCAAGATATATTTTTCCGAAAGGAAGGTTATAACATTCATCATCCAATGCTTTGAAGAAGATTTTTGCTCCCTGGTAATCCTGGTTGATAATATGAATGATACCGTCTTTAAGTAATGCATCAACTCGTGGCTCCGGATAATTCTGTGCAAAACCGGTTTGCTGTGGGAGAAAAAATAATATGGCGAAAAGGAAAGTTTTATAATGTACCAAAGGTTCTGTCTCCTGCGTCCCCTAACCCGGGTAAAATATAACCTTTATCATTTAATGTTCTATCCAACGCAGCGCCATAAATTTTAACATCGGCATGGTCTTCAGAAAGTTTTTTAACTCCTTCCGGAGCAGCAACAAGGCAGGCAAAAGCAATTTCATCCACTCCGCGTTTTTTTAAATACCTTATAGCTTCCGAAGCGCTGCCACCGGTTGCCAGCATTGGATCTAACAATATCACTTCAGCATTATGAATATCTTTTGGAGTTTTGTAATAGTATTCATTCGGTTTTAAAGTTTCCTCATCTCGCTCCAAACCGATATGCCCGACTTTTGCCTCGGGAATTATTTGAAGGAAACCGTTTACCATTCCTAACCCAGCTCTAAGTACCGGAACTAGCACAACCTCCTGGCTAAGTATGTGACCGGAAGTTTTTTCAAGAGGAGATTCAATGTCGGTTTTTGATAATTCAAATTCCTTACTAATTTCAACTGCAAGTATGTTGGATATCCTGGTAACGGAATCTCTGAATTGTTTGCAATTAGTTTCTACTTTCCGCAATAATGTTATATCTCTTTTAACAAGTGGGTGGTCAATTAATACGAAATTATTTTTTGCCTTCATTTAATTACCTGTAAAAACTTTAAACTGCTTTTGCTTTTTTACCTAGTAAATAAAGCGGATTTATAAAGGGTGAAAGAGGCGGTGTATAGTTATAAGTGATTTTCGTAAGCGCATCTGCATCTTGCTTTAACTTTATAAGCGAAGATACCAGGTCTGCATAGCCGGATACTTCAGTTCCGCCGTAAAAAGATGCGCCAAGAATTCTTTGATTATTTTTTTCAAAAATTAATTTACCAAACACGTCCCTGCTGCCGGGCATAACCTTTACAATGTTCGGAACTTTAACTGTAACAGCATTGAATTCTATTCCTTCTCTTTCTGCTTCATTACTCGTCAATCCTATAAAAGCAAAATAGTGATCAAAAAATTTAACCGCAGCGTTTTTTACTACCGGTTCAGAGTTTAGATTTCCGCCTGCTGCATTCTCCCCGGCAATATGCCCGTAATTGTAAGCTGTTGCTGCAAGCGGGATGTAATCGGGTTTACCTGTAACTGCATTTACTACTTCACAGTTATCTCCTGCTGCAAAAATCCTGCTGTTGGATGTAGTTAATTTCTTATCTACTTTAATTCCGGCAAATCTTCCAAGTTCCAGCTTTGCCTGCTGAGCCAGGTATGTATTTGGCGAAAAGCCAACTGATAAAATTACAAGGTCGGTGTCAATATAATCATCAACAAGTTTAATCGATTTTACTAACCCGTTATAAATTACCGGTTCAATTTCAGCGGTGTTACCAATAAATTCTATCTTATTATTCTTAATAAGCGAAAGTATCTCTTCTTTAAGTTCCGGCTCACTTGTGGGCATTGGCTGATCTTCCTTTTCAAGAAGCGTCACTTTAATATCATTTTTAGATAAAGCTTCTGCTGCTTCCAAACCAATATACCCGGAACCGATAATAACAGTTTTAGAAACATTATTATTATTGATTAAGTCCTTTATACCAATAAGATCAGAAACATTTTTTAATGTGTAAACATTATTTAGCTCAGCATTAAACTGCGGTAGTATTCTTGCATTAGAGCCGGTACATAAAATTAGGGTGTCGTAATTAAAAATTACCGATTTATTTTCATCACCATTTCTTACAGAGATTTCATTTCCTCTCGTGTTTATCTCCTCAACTGAATGATTTATAAAAACCTTCACTCCTTTTTTTCTAAAGAATGATTCCGGGGAGAAAAAGACTATCTCGCTGTGATCTTTAATTTCACCTGAAAGCACATAAGGCATTTCGCAAGTACCTGTAGAAATAAAATTTCCGGCTTCAAAAAGCAGTACCTCTGCATTTGGATTAACCCGTTTAGCTCTTGCAGCAGCAGCCGGACCTGCAGCATTTCCACCCACGACGATGATTTTGTTTGGTTTAATCATTTGCTTTTAAAACTTACTGTTATTGGAACACCGTGGAAACCGTACTTTTTCCTGATAAGATTTTCAAGAAATTTTTTATAATTATCTGCAAGATACTTAGGATAGTTACAGAAAAAAATAAATACCGGGTAGTAATCACCTGCCTGAATTATATATTTAATTCTTATCTCTTTACCTGTATTAGTTGCTGGCGGAGGGGTTCTTTTTATCTCTTCAAGAAGATCATCGTTGAGCCGGTTGGTTTCTATTTTTTTCTTTCTTTCTTCTTTTACCTTCTTACATAACTCTACCAGTTTAAAAATCCTTTGCTTGGTAAGCGTCGAGGTAAAAATAATCTCAGCATAATTCACAGCCCCAAGTTTATCATAAAGAGTTGTTTCGTATTGATGAGCAGTATCGGTATCCTTTTTTATAAGATCCCATTTATTAACTGCGATTATTAATCCCTTCCTCCACCTAACAACTTCATCAATTATTTTCTGGTCCTGTTTTTCCAAGCCGGATTGTGCATCAATCATAACCACAGCAACATCGCACTCACCAATTGCTTTAAGCGCTCTGATGTTTGAATAAAACTCTATACTTTCCTGCACTCTTTTCTTTTTTCTTAAGCCGGCTGTATCGATAAGAACAATTTCCTCACCATAATATTTAAGGATTGAATCAAT
>JAZGGS010000437.1:0-5454 GCA_036480595.1 Ignavibacteriaceae bacterium | reverse complement strand
ACACCTATTTCTTCAGCCATCATAATTTTATCGGTTGCAAAATATTTTATTTTATCCTGCGTATTAAGTGTACCGTTAAAGATTCTTACATAGGCAATAGCACCACGGTAAGGATCAAAAATTGAATCGAAGATAAGCGCCTGTAATGGAACTTCCGGATCCCCTTTTGGTGGAGGAATTTTTTCAACAACTGCTTCCAGCAACTCTTCAATTCCTATATTAGCTTTTGCACTAACTTTTAAAATATCATCTTCGCTACATCCTGTAAGATCTATTATTTGATGAGCGACTTTATCAACTTCTGCACTCAGCAGATCAATTTTATTTATTACAGGAATTATCTCAAGCCCGGCATCTATTGCAAGGTAAAGATTGCTGATCGTCTGGGCTTCCACTCCCTGTGCAGCATCTACAACGAGCAGCACTCCCTCGCAAGCTGTTAATGAGCGAGATACTTCGTAGCTAAAATCAACATGACCGGGAGTATCAATCAGGTTAAGAATGTAATCGTTACCATCCATTGCTTTATGTTGCATTCGGATGGCGTGAGATTTTATTGTAATCCCTCTTTCCCTTTCAAGATCCAAATCATCAAGTACCTGGTCTTTAGCTTCGCGGGCAGTAATTGCTCCGGTTTTCTCAAGCATCCTGTCTGCAATAGTGGATTTACCATGATCTATATGCGCAATTATGCAAAAATTTCTTATTCGTTCCATCATTTTCTTTTAATTGATGTGCAAATATAAGGAGGGAGTCTTTCTTATTAAAGGTTATGCGTTCATGCAAGCAAAGATTGAGTCTCTTCCATTTTTGATATGGTGTCAACAATAATTCCTTCTCTTAAAGCATTTTCCGATACGGTCATCTCCCTTAGATTAAAAGTTTCGAATGCTTCGCAAAGAATTAGCAGACCTGCTGGAATAATGTCAGCTCTCTTAATTTCCATTCCTTCTATAAACAAACGGTCAACGGGTGATTTGCATTTAAGAACTTCTGCCGTTAGATCGAAGAGTTCCTTTGCAGAAAATGTAAAACCGTTAAGCGATTTTTTAAACTTGTTGAAACGTTTATAATGGATTATTGCGGCGGCGGCAATAATTGTACCCGAAGTGCCGACTACAAAATCAAATTTATGTTCAGTATGCAAATTTGCGCAGGCATTCATTTTATCACGGATATATTTCCTGCACATTTCTATAGCAGCCTCTTCAAGAATATAATCAGGGAAAAACATTTTACTTAATCTTACAGCACCAACTTTTATACTTTCAGCAAATTCAGATTCGCCTTTTTCGCCCAGCAGGAATTCCGTACTGCCGCCTCCAATATCAACACAAAGAATTCGTTTTTTCTTAACATCAATAACATTCTGAATGCCAAGATATATTAACTCTGCTTCATCTTTTCCTTCAATTGCTTCTACAGAAATACCTGTGCTGTCCTGAATCCTTTCGATAAACTCATTTTTATTTTTTGCTTCTCTTACAGCGCTGGTAGCAATAGCGCGTATTTCTGCGTTATAGAAACGTGCTATCTTTCCAAACTCAATTAAAATATCAATTGCCTTTTCAATTTCACTTTCTGAAATTATACTAAAACCGTTTTTACTACGTGAGCCAAGACGAATAACTTCTCTCTCCCTGTCAATAATTTTGAAAGAGCCGTTCTGCCTGACTTCAACAATTACCAGGTGAAAAGAGTTTGTACCCATATCTATTGCGGAAATACATTTCTTCATTTTTTACTTTCATTTTTATTTAGAATTATATTGCAAAGATGGTAAACATCATCAACAGCTACATCATCAATTAATTCTGATTTTCTTATAAAATATTTATTTGCTCCTATCGGCGCCCAGTTAAAAGGATTTGATGGTCCAAATATAGAAATTTGCGGCGTTCCGGTTGTACCTGCTACATGCATAATTCCCGTATCGTTAGAAATAAAAAGATTGGATTTTGAAATTAATGCTGCAACTTCCGGAATTGAGTGATTAAAAAATAAACCTAATGTAACATCAGAGTTTTTCTTCATATAGTTTATTTCTTCTTTATCTGCTCTGCTGCCTGTTAAGTAAAACTCCACCAGGAAATTTTCTTTTAATTTTTTTACAAGGTTTACATACTTAATTAAAGACCACCTATGAGCAGGAATACCGGCACCAACGTGCAACCCTACCAAAAGTTTTTCACTATTCATTTTAAGTGCAGTGATAAATTTTTCAACTGATTTTTCTTCATTACCATTAAAGGTAATTTCCGACCTGTAATTTTTTGTGTTTATTCCAAAAGGACGCACAATGTCTAAACTCCGTTCTGAAGCATTTGAATCAGGATGAACTCTCCAATCAAGGTCTATTCTTCGATCAAAAAAGAAGACGGTATCGTTTTTGATTCCGTTCAGATAATTTGCACCAATCCTGCACTTTGCGTTTGCCATTCTTGCAAGAAAATTACTTATAGAAGACATTGTAACAATAACCGGAACTATTACAATATCATATTCTTCCCTGAGCAATCTCCATATTTTTAATAAATAGAACGGGTTAAAAAGTTTTTTCCTATCATAAACAAAAATTCTATCAATAAATTTATTATTAACCATCCCGTGATAATTAAAAGGACTGCCAACAAGTGTTATATTTGAACCAGGATAAGTTTCTTTTATTGCACGAAAAAGCGAAACTCCAGCCAGCAGGTCGCCAAGTTTATTATGCTGGCGAACGATGAGGATTTTTCCGGGAGTGCCTAAATCTTTGCTTTTATTCTCCTTAACAGAAAGGAATTTTTCTAACACTGCGCAGATGGTTTTAGATATGAGTGAGTCACTTCTCATTTGGATCAATTCTTATTTTCCTCTTTATCCTCCTCCGGCGTAATCTCTTTGAAATCTGCTTCTTCTACATCTTCATATTTATTTTCAAAATTTCTCTGCTCATTTTTCAGATCATCAATGGTTGGTTTTGAAGATGATAAGAAATACTTCATCAATAATTTTACAAACCGGATTACCAGGAAAACTAGTATTGAAAAGATTAATATTTGAATTATTTTTGCTATATCGTCTTCCTTGGTTCAGGATTAAAATATTCTGTAAAGCCCCGGTCGTCTCTGAAAATCTGTTTAAACAACTCATTAAAATCTTCTTTGTTGTTTACAAAATCGAGCTCCGAGGAATTTACAATGAGCAATGGAGTACTGTGGTACCTGAAAAAGAAATGGTTGTATGCTTCGCTTAGTTCTTCAATATAATTCCTGGAGAGTGCTCTTTCTATTTTACGGTTTCTCTTTTTAATGTTGAACATTAACCGGTCGGTGCCGGATTGGAGAAACACAACAAGATCGGGCTTTCTAAGAGTTCTTGCAAGAAGCGGGTAAATATTTTCGTAAAGTTTTAATTCATTACTGCCCAGGTTTAAGTAAGCAAATATTCTGTCTTTCTCAAAAATATAATCGGAAACTATATGCTCTGTAAAAAGATCTTCCTGTGCTAACTCCTGCTGCTGCTGAAACCTGTTTATTAAAAAAAACATTTGAGTTTGAAAAGCATAACGGGTTCTATCGGCATAAAATTTTTCCAGGAAGGGATTGGTTTTAAACTGCTCAGCAATAAATTTAGCATTAAGGCGGTCTTTTATCTTTTTTGCAAGACTTGTTTTACCAGCGCCTATAACACCTTCAACGGCAATATATTTTACTTCGCTGTTATTTGAAATTGAATTGCTCATTTTACCAAAATACTCTGTGGAATTTTACACATTATATTTTTCACCATCTTAGCATTACAAATATCACAAATATTTTTGTTTGTTTCAGGATGAATAAAATTCGGGGCAATTTCGCACATAGGAACCAGCACAAAATCCCTCTCAGCTATTCCTATATGAGGAATTGTTAATTGAGGGTCGTTATAAATTAAATCGTCGTAAAAAAGAATATCGAGATCTATTTCCCGCGGACCCCAGCGAATGGAATTTCTCCGCCCTATTTCTGTTTCTATTTGTTTTAGAAACATAAACAGCGCGGTTGGTTCAAAAAAAGTTTTTACAAGAATAACCAGATTGATAAAATTTTCCTGCTTGGCATTACCAAAAGGTTTTGATTCATAGAGTGATGATATTTTTTCAACTTCGCACCGTGGCTCTGCGTCAATCTTCTTAATTGCTATTTCAACAAAATGGAGGCGGTTACCGATATTAGAACCGATTCCTATGTAAACCAAACTTTCTATTTTTTACCTCGTATATAAAACTTCTTAAAAATTACAAATGTTTATCGTTCTTTTATAACTTCTGCTTCAACACAATCTGCCACGCCGCCAAGGGGCGGATTATTCTTACGAACTCTTACTGCAACTTTTACAGCATTTTCAAATTTATCTAATAGTCCATCAGCAATTTCAGTTGCCAGAGCTTCTATTAGAAAATACTTTTGCTTGACAACCAGTTCATTTATAAAAGAATAGACCTGGTAGTAATCAATTGTTTTATTAAGATCATCGTTAGCTGCTGCTTCCGAAAAATCGGTGTAAATATCAACATCGGTTTCAAATTTAGCCCCAACACTTTGTTCTTCTGAACTAACACCGTGATAGCCGTAAAACGTTGCTCTTTTTATTCGTATTACATTTATCATTTTTACTTTTACAAAATTTATTTCTTAATAAAATACACAATTATCTTCAAATTAGTTTGTTCTTCATTTGCTGCTTTCATTAACTTTAAAAATTATTCCCTTCCTTAATTTAAAAAGATTACTCATATTAGCCCAGAAAACGCCACCTAAAACCATTGCAGATCCAACAAAATAGCTGGTGGAAAGCTCTTCATCATAAATAAAATAACCTAGTATAAGCGCAACTATTGGGGTTATAAAAGCAATTAGAGAGATTATAACAACATTTACTCTCTTTAGCAGCCAGTAAAAAGAGGTGAAAGTAATTACGCTTCCGAAAAAGGCAAGGTAAATTATTGACAGAATTGCATGCTCATCAAATTTTATTGTAGAAAGATCTTCAAAGAAAAACCCGATGAGGAGCATGCAAACTCCGGCTATCACCATTGGAACAAAGTTCATTGATAAAGGATGAAGATGATGACCGAATTTTTTTATAGAAACTGCAATCCATGCCTGCATAGTACCACTAAGTACAACAGCAAACATTCCCAGCATGTAATCGGTAAAATTCAAATCAAACGAATCTGAAAAAATTACCACGATTCCTGAAAATCCTAAAATAGTTCCAACGATTTTATAAGCACCGATTGGTTCAGATGGCATGCGAAGAGATGAAAATATAACCACGACAAAGGGATAAACCGCAAACAGCACCGAAGCCATTCCTGAAGGAACAAACTGCTCAGCCCAGTAAACCAACCCGAATGGTATTACGAAGGAGAAAAATCCCATTAATAAATAAAGACGGATTGAAACGCTGTCTTTCTGTAAAGAAACA
>JAZGGS010000436.1:0-7928 GCA_036480595.1 Ignavibacteriaceae bacterium | reverse complement strand
AAAATAGTGGACTTAATAAATGGTTAGTCAGAAAAATAATGAGCACTGGATAACTCATAATCAGCTAAACCATCAATCTAAATAGCAATTAAGGATTAGAAGAAGAAACCATAATCTCCTGCAGAATTCAAACTGTTGCAAATAATTCTTATTTTATTGTTTTAATTTTACCCAATTAAATAATACCGGTGGTGGTTTGTTATTGCTTTTTCTTGATCCGGCTTTTCTCCGAATCCTGCATAATTAAACCACTTAATAATTTTAATGCATTACTTACAAAATAGCTTTTATAATTGAGTGCTTCAATGGCAAGAACTAGTAAGAAAATAAATTATAAGATATACTTACGTATCCTTTCCTATTTAAAACCTTATATAAAGGAGATGGTACTGGTTTTTCTTCTTAGTCTAGCCTTTATTGTTTTCAGTACACTCTCTATTTGGCTGATAGCACCGGTTGTTACTACATTTTTCACTGAAGAACCGATTCAGCAAGTGGAGAGTGTTGAGGAATCACCTTCGGAAGAATTAACAACACAAGGTACACTTAATCTTAACGAGTGGTTGAAAACCAAAGTATATAAAATTATTCCGCAGGACGACCGCTTTACTACATTAAAATGGCTTTGCTTTTTCATCTTTGCAACTTTCCTGTTTAAAAACTTTTTTAAGTTCCTGGAAAATTTTTGGATAACTTATATTGAGCAGCGGGTTGTTAAAGATCTGCGCGAAGAGGTTTACGATAAGATCATCCAGCAAGATTTAGAATTTTTCCACAAGCATAAAACCGGTGGATTAATATCAAACCTTACAAATGATATTAACCAGCTAAACGTTGCTCTTAATCGCAGCGTTACCAAAGCAATCCGCGATCCGCTGATGATAATAATCTACCTTGTAATCCTATTTAACATCAGCTGGCAAATTACCATTATTGCCGTAACGGTTTTACCAATAACCGGTTTTGTTATTCGTATAATTGGAATGAGTTTGAAACGACGCAGTACCAGGGTGCAGGAACGTATTGCAGATATAACTACTGTCCTCCAGGAAACCATTTCGGGTATTAAAGTAGTTAAAGCTTTTGCAATGGAGGAATATGAAAGCAATAAATTTCGTAAAAAAACCGGGGAACATTTTCGTTCTATAGTAAAGCAGGTTAGGATGTGGCGACTTGCAAGTCCTCTATCTGAAACAATTGGTGCAAGCATTATCTCAATTGTAATATGGTACGGTGGTAACCTGGTTTTGCAGAGCAACACACTTACTTCGGAAGATTTTATACGTTTCCTTGTTATCCTTTTTGCACTAATGGAACCGGTTAAAAGTATCGGGGAACTAAATTCTGATATTCAGATTTCTATCGCTTCAGGTAATCGTACGTTTGATATTTTAGATTCACCAAGAACTGTTATCGAAAAGCCAAACGCGCTTAAGAAAACAGATTTTACAAGCGGGATAGTTTACGAAAATGTTTCTTTTAGTTACGAACAGGAAGGGAAATTAGTTTTAGATGGGATTAACCTAAAAGTTGATAAGAACCAGAAGATTGCTTTTGTTGGAAGCAGCGGTGCAGGTAAAACAACACTAGTAAATTTACTTCCACGTTTCTATAATGTTTCTGAAGGAGCAATAAGGATAGATGGCGTGGAGGTAAAAGATATATCACTTCAAGACCTTCGCGGGCTAATCGGCATCGTTACACAGGAAGTAATCCTTTTTAATGATACTGTCGCAAATAATATTGCATACGGAATGTCAGGTTACTCACTTGATAAGATTGAAAAAGTTGCACGGCTTGCAAACGCCCACGAGTTTATAAAAGATATGCCTAAAGAGTATAACACACCTATCGGCGAACGTGGTATGATGTTATCTGGCGGACAGCGGCAGCGTATTTCTATTGCAAGAGCTATATTAAAAAATCCGCCGATACTTATTTTTGATGAAGCAACTTCTTCCCTCGATTCCGAATCTGAATTTCTTATCCAGCAGGCAATAGAAAACCTGATGAAAGACCGTACTGTTTTTATGATAGCCCACCGGCTTTCTTCCATTGTTAATTCCGATAGGATTATTATTCTTGAAGATGGAAAGATAGTTGATGAAGGAACAAACGAGGAGCTTCAACAACGCTCCGGGCGATACCGCCAGCTTTACGAATTACAGTTTAATACCTGATCAGGAAGATGAGCGGCGGTAAACAACTCGAAACCGGTTTTAAAGATTTCACTTCAGCACTCCTGAGTTTTTTCCTTAAGCAGCCGCCTGCAAAAGGAACTCCTCCCTACCAGCGGATTTTGTTTCTTCGTTACGGGCACATTGGCGATATGATTCTTTCACTCCCTCTCTTCCATGCAGTTCGTTCTAAGTATCCCGATGCACAAATCGATGTAATCTGTGATTTAAAAAATGCTAATCCGCTTGAAGAAAATCCTATCGTCGATAATGTTTATTTCTACGAAAAGAATTTCCTCAAGATCATCCGGTTAATTTTTAAACTTCGTAAAAAAAAGTATGACTACATCTGTAACCTTGTTGCGTATCCATCCTTTACATTTGGAATTGTTGCACGATTAATCGGACCGAAAGCTGTGCGTGCAGGAGGTGACCAGGAGCAATTCAGTTATTTTTTTAACCGGCTGGTTGACCTGCCACCAAAGATGGAAACACACATGCTTAAGCGGCTCTTTATTTTATCATCAGATATTACCGGGGAAGAAATATCAAACATCGAAACTCCCTGGATATCAATAACCCAAGTTGTTGAGGAGAAAGCGAACATACTTTTTAAAAAAATATCTTTGCAATTAAATTCTAAAAATCCGCGTTTTGTGCTATTAAATCTATCCGCCGGCTTGGAGCGTCGTGAGTGGCAGCCGGAAAAGTGTATTGAATTTCTACACACAGCAGTGAATAAATACAAAAATAAAATTGATTGCTGGGCTATTATTACAGATCCTAAAAAACCCGGGAATGCTGTTCAACTTGTTGAGAAATCAAATAATCCTTTGGTTGTACAAGTTCCGGTGCAGGATGATTTCCGTGTTATGATGGCTCTGATGCAGAAATGTTATTTAATAATTACACCTGATACTTCATTTTCTCATGCAGCTTCTGCAATGGGCACACATATTTTAAATTTGATGATTGGAGAGAATATAATTACCTGGGCACCTTATGGAGTGAAGTATAAAATTGTTTCATCAGATGACCCGCTAACGCTTAAAGAATTACCTGTTGAAAGAGTCTTGCAAGGATTTGATGAATTGATGGAGATAATTTAATAGAAGAAGATTTTTTTTAATAGTACACTAATTAAAATCAAAATCGTTTTTTTAATTCAGCTTCAAGCATACTGCAAGGGAGGAATGCGGGCTTTTTGGTAATATCAATTTTAAGTTCATCAGCGGTTACATTGTAACTTCCTTCAATTACACCAACAGGAGTTGGTAAAGAAAATTTTCCTTCATTTCTATCACCGTTAAACATTCCGCCTGCCTGTTCAATTTTTACTTTAACTTTTTCAATTGTTTCTGCGGGATCAGTTTCAAGTTTAAATTGGAATGAACACTCTGCCATTTATCTTCCTTAAATTGTTTAGAGTAAATAAAAAGAAATGCTTAGTTAAAATATATGTTATTTCTAACACAAAGAGGATTTTGAATTATGAACACCGATTAACGAATAATGATTTATGAAGTAACAGAAAATCCAGCATCACATATCAAGTATCCGGCAGCCGATCCGCATGCAGGGATTTACTCATACCTAAGCGCTTCAATAGGATCGAGGTTAGCAGCTTTGTAAGCTGGATAAGTTCCGAAAATAATTCCAACCATTACACAAAGCGAAATACCAATCATCACCCAGTCAATAGGAATTGCAGCTTGCGCATTAAGAAAACTTCCGGCAAAGTTACCAATACCAACTCCAATAAGAATCCCAACCAATCCTCCAAACAAGCACAATATTATTGCTTCAAATAAAAACTGTATAAGTATGCTGTTCCTGCGTGCACCAATCGCTTTTCTAATTCCAATTTCACGCGTTCGCTCAGTAACTGAAACCAGCATAATATTCATAATTCCAACACCGGCGGCAAGTAAAGCAATAAGCGATACAACCAGCGCTCCAATTTTAATAGGTCCGGTTATATCGTTTACCATGCCTATTAAAGATGCATTACTAAAGATTGAGAAATCATCATCTTCGCCGGCTTTTACTTTTCTTATTTTTCTAAAATGCCCTATTGCTGCTCCAATAACTTCATCATATTCTTCAGAACTATATGCAGTTACCATAATGTTTACACTTGTACTGTACTTGCCGTAAAATGATTGCCATGTAGTAATTGGCGTTACTACAAAATTATCATTGGATTGTCCGAACATAGTTGGTTGTCTTTCGAATACCCCGATTACTCTTAACGGTTTTCCATCGACTCTAACAGTTTGTCCCAGCGGATTCATATTGGGGAAAATCTTTTCCACTACATCCTGTCCAAGAATACAGGTATAGGTAGAATTTCGAATATCGCTATCTCTTAAATCCCGTCCGTATTTAACTTTCCAGTTATTAGTACGTACACCATCTAAAGTTTGACCTGAAACACTAATGTTTGGATTGGTTTCTTTGTTTCCAAACTTAATAACCTTACCCATTTGCCATTGCTCAGCCCCTACATATTTTGCTTCGGTTAGCACTTCCTTTAATTTTTTTGCTTCATTAATCGTAATATCTTTCCTGTTTCTCCAGCTTCTGTCGTGCCCGGGTCCTCTGCCCTGAGAACGATCAAATTTTTCAATCTGAAATGTGTTTTTATTCAGCATAGAAAGCCCACCCTCAATACTATTCTGAAGCATGGTTATGATTGTCATTATAACAATGATAGAAAATATTCCAACTACCACACCAAGTATTGTTAAAGAAGTGCGAAGCTTATTGTTTAATATCGATTGAAACGAAATGGAAAACAGTTGGTCAATTCTCATTTACTCATACCTCAATGCTTCAATAGGATCAAGATTAGCTGCTTTGTAAGCAGGATAAGTTCCGAAAATAATTCCAACCAAAACACAAAGTGATATTCCTATTATTACCCAGTCAACAGGAATAGCAGCTCGTGCATTAAGAAAACTTCCGGCAAGGTTACCAATTCCAACACCAATAATTATCCCCACCACACCTCCAAGAAAACACAAAATAATTGCTTCAATAAGAAACTGGATAAGGATGCTGTTTCTACGTGCGCCAATTGCTTTCCTAATTCCAATTTCACGTGTTCTTTCGGTAACCGAAACCAGCATAATGTTCATAATTCCCACGCCGGCAGCTAGCAGGGCTATTACAGATACAACCAATGCCCCTATTTTTATCGGATCGGTTATATCATTTACTGTGGTAATCATAGATTCATTACTGAAGATTGAAAAATTATTTGGTTCACCGGGTTTGACTTTTCTAATAGTTCTAAAGTGCCCTATTGCAGTTTCTATAACATCATCGTATTCCTCTTTGCTATAAGCAGTGACCATAATGTTCACACTCCTTTTATACTTTCCGTAAATAGACTGCCAAGTTGTAATTGGGATCAGAACATAATTGTCGTTACTCTCTCCAAACATTTCAGGTTGTTTCTCCATAACACCAATTACCCTTAACGGTTTAGAATCAACTCTTACTATTTGACCAACAGGATTAATATTAGGAAAGATCTTTTCAACAACAGCTTTCCCAAGAATGCATATATTAGTAGAATAAAGAATATCGCTTTCTCTAAGATCTCTTCCATATTCAACATTAAAATCATTTGTCCTCAAGGCGTCTATTGTTTGCCCGCCAACATAAATGTTAGGATTGGTTTCCCTGTTGCCGAATTTTATAACTTTCCCGGATTGCCATTGTTCAGCTCCCACATATTTAGCCTGCTTTAGCATTTTCTTTAATCTATAAGCTTCCTCAATGGTTATATTTTTCCTGTTTCTCTGGCTTCTTTCGCGGGCATGAGTCTGGATGGCATCAAACTTTTGGATTTGGAATGTATTTTTATTCAGCATTGCAAGCCCGTCTTCTATACTGTTTTGAAGAATCGTAATAATAGTCATAATCACAATGATAGAAAAAATACCTACTACTACACCTAGGATAGTTAAACCGGTACGGAGTTTATTGTTCAATACTGATTGAAAAGAGATTGAAAATAACTGATCAATTCTCATTTACTCATACCTTAAAGCTTCAACGGGATCTAATTTGGCAGCCATATAAGCAGGAGCAATTCCAGAAAGTACTCCAGTTATTAAAGCAACAAGAATGGCTATAATTACTGCATCAATTTGTACAGATGTCGGAATAAACTGGTTTATCATCATACTTAAGAGTATAGCTGCAAGTAATCCAACTGCTCCCCCGAGCAGGCATATTGTAGAAGATTCCAATAAAAATTGTGCAAGTATTGTTCTGCGTTTAGCACCAATGGCTTTTCTTATACCAATTTCCCTTGTTCTTTCTCTAACGGAAACAAACATGATATTCATTATTCCGATTGCACCAACAAAAAGAGATAGCCCGGTAATAAACAAACCCGCGATTTGAATAACACCAACAACGGAATTATACTGATCCATTAAAGCTTCCTGCTGATTAATCGAAAAGTCATCCTCTTCGTCGTGCCTTAACCCGCGTACTTTTCTCATGACACTTACGGCTTCATCTTTAGTTTCGGCAACCATACCCGGGTTAGGTGCCCTAACATTGATGGTTATACCCCTCATATGTCGTGATACAAAATTTTTAAATATTGTACCGATTGGTATAAAAACCTGGTTATCAGGATTAAAGGGCCCCAAAATAACACTTCCCTGTTCTGTAAGAACACCAATAACCTTAAAGTTAGCACCTCCGATTTTTATAGTTTTATCCATCGCATCACCACGCGGGAAAAGGTTTTGGGCAATTTCGCTACCAATAACAGCTACGTGACGGGAAGAATTACTTTCTATCTCACTATAGAACCTTCCCTGATCGAATGTGAAATTTGTTGTCTTCACATAATCTGAAGTCGAACCGTTAAGAAAAACATTTTCTACTCTTCTATCTTTGTACTTAACCGTTCGGTTAGAATTAGTGGTTGGCGCAACGGCTAATGGTAGTTTTGCTAAGTCCTTAAATTTTTCGAATTCAGCCATATCAATATTTTTTCGATTTCTCAACCTCCACCAGTCGGTGTTGGAAAACCATTCCCATTTACTTATATAGAGCACATCAGAACCAAGTGCACTTATTCCTCTCTGAAATGAATTATCAATTCCCTTTATAGCGGTAGACATTAGGACAACAACCGTAATTCCTATAAAAATGCCAAGCATTGTTAATATTGATCTTATTTTGTTTGCTCTAAGTGCACGAAACGCAATAAGCAAACCTTCTTTTAATTCGAATAAGAAATTTCTCATAATAAATATCTTTTTGTTTTTCTCAAAAATATTTAATGATAGTAATAATTCAACACATTAATTTATTCCGTTGAAGATTTTACCTTGCGGGTAAATCTTCGTTCAACCCTTTCATCTTCTTCAACTAATCCATCTTTTAGTCTTATAATACGGGCAGCATGTTCGGCAATATATTCTTCGTGGGTAACAAGAATAATTGTATTTCCCTTCTCGTGGATCTCTTCAAGGACCTGCATAATTTCTTCACCGGTTTTTGAATCGAGATTACCGGTTGGTTCATCGGCTAAAATTATAGAAGGATTCGAAACCAGAGCCCGTGCCATTGCCACTCTTTGTCTTTGCCCGCCGGAAAGTTCATTAGGTTTGTGATGCATACGATCTCCCAATCCAACATCAACCAAAGCTTTTTCTGCACGTTCTTTTCTTTCAGAATAGGGAAGACCCGCATAAATTAAAGGCAGTTCCACATTGT
>JAZGGS010000435.1:0-5920 GCA_036480595.1 Ignavibacteriaceae bacterium | reverse complement strand
GCTTTCCTTTCTCAAGGATCTTTTTAAGTTTAATTGATCTTTTAGAGATCGATTTATAATCCGCATTCATCCCCCTTATCATAATCTCTTTTGTGATGCCGCGGAATGTTGCCACGCGTACACCTTTTTTTGAAGCAGTCCTTCTTGCATCAGTATGAGTTATAGATTTTGCTGTAGGAATAAGCACAACATCAAATTTTTGCATTAATTGTGCAATTTCTTCGGGGGGTTCTTCGCCATTTATCTTACCCGATTTCATCTCGATAAAAAGAGATTTATATCCAAGCCGTTTTGCATTTTCAAAAAGTGAGTAACCTATCTCCCGCTTTACTTCATCAGTTATTACAAGTACACTTTCTTTCTTTTTTACAGCCATGCAATCTTTAATTGCAATGACACAGGCGGTATCAAGTTTTGTTAGTTTTTTCATAATCACTTAAAATTAATTTTTGGACGAGTAAATTTACAGGAAAGAATTTAAAGCGGAAACCCAATGTTAAGCTGGATGACGGCGGTGAAACCTCCTGATTCTATGAATTTATTATCCGGTGGTGGGGCAATATTAGCAGGGATTACCCAATTAGTAAACGGTACTCCATCCTCGTTCCAAAGTTCATCGATTGTTATAAAAGTGTAACCGGCTAAACCTTCAATACTAATATAGTCCTTAATAATTGCAATAATTACGCCGGTGCCAACAGAGTATCCAATCTCACCAGCTTCATTTTTATATTTTTCAACTTGCGAAACACCAGGAAAATTTTTAGTTTCAGTTAAGGTAACATTATTAAAATGAACTGCCCCATCCAAAATTTTCCAGCTGAAATGTTTTGTAATATCAATTCCAACATCAAAACCTATTGCCCAGTTTTTAAGATCCAGATCGCAAGCAGCGTTAACCTGCCCCTCATCTGTTTGAAATGATGCATTGTTCTTTTTACCCAATGATTGGTAGTAACCTTTAGCAGTAAAGATAAATCCCCCCTGAAAAGTAGCTCTGAAAAAGTTTAATCCAACCCTGTATCCAGTTGCATACTTGAATTCACTTAATTGCTGATCAGGATTTGAAAGTAGATTGAATAAATTAACGTAGCCATTTAATCCTGCCGCATCATACTGCTGATAAGTAAAACCACCGTATCCACCCACAAAACCAAGACATCCAAAACCAAATGTTTGTGAATGGATATTGGTACCAAACAGAAGAAAGAAGGTAACCAATATGGAATAAAATAATTTTTTCATCTGCATAGCTTTACAACACCTTACACATTTACAACAAAAATAAGAATGTAAATCATACATTAAACATTTAAAATTTTTTTGATTCATTAAAGTTTAAGAATTTCTTATCCAAACAGCAATGCACAACATCGTTATAAGTTACAACAAAAACCGGTTAAGCCATTATAACTTAATTGCCGTTACTGTTTTTAGCCATCGCAAATTTAAAAAGTATTGCTGCAAGTATAAAAAAGATAACAGCAGAATAAAGATCTACCCCGCCGAACAGAACGCTTTCTTCCAGGTATTCAACAATGCTCGCTGCACCTTCGGTATTACCGGGTAAGATATTAAGAAAAAAGAGATGTATTTTATCAAGAATAGAAATTTCATCACCCGCAGCGTTGGTTCCAACCATAGTGCCCATTAAACCTGCAATCATTATTCCTGTTAATGCTCCGCCGGCAATTAAACCTGAACTGAAAAGTGCGCCGGGACCTATCTCTGATTCTTCGTCTTTCTTTTTCTTCTTTTTATCTACAATCAATTTTATTAACCCGCCTATAAAAATTGGTGAGCTTACAGAAAGCGGAAGATAAGCGCCGACTGCAAAAGGTAAAGAACGGACACCGCTTAATTCCATAACTGCGGCAATTCCCATTCCTACAATCACCAATCCCCACGGAAGATTTTGGCTTAACAATCCTTTAATAACCGTAGCCATTAAAGTAGCTTGCGGCGCAGGAAGATTGCTCGAACCGATTCCTAAAGCATTGTGAAGCATTAAAACTGTAAAACCAATTACGGCAACCGATGCAAGCACTCCTATAATTAAACCAATCTGCTGCTTAACAGGAGTTGCGCCAATAATGTAACCGGTTTTAAGATCCTGCGATGTTGCACCGGCAATTGCTGCAGCAATACAAACAATTGAACCAACTACAAGCGCAACCGGCTGATAAAAATCTCCCGTCCATCCAACTCCAACAAAAATTAATGCTGTTGCCATAAGCGTTGCAATAGTCATTCCCGAAATAGGGTTTGATGAAGCGCCGATAAGCCCAACAATACGCGATGAAACAGTAACAAAGAAAAATCCGAAGATGATTATTAAAACAGACGATAAAAGATTTGTGGGAATTGAAGGAATCACTGCCATAAAAATTACAAGGAGAACAGATCCTGCAAGAACAAAAACCAATGGAATATCTCTTTCAGTTCTTATCCTTTCCTGTTTGCCGCCTGCTTTATTTTCCTTTAGATCTTTAAAAGATTCTCTGAATGCGCTAATGATAGTTGGGAAAGATCTTATTAAAGTTACAATTCCGCCAAAAGTTACAGCGCCTGCTCCTATGTAGCGAATATAGTTAGACCAAATTTCGCTGGCAGACATTTGCGAGATAAGTTTTGTTGCCGGAAGAAACACCGTGTTCATATTATCGCCAATTAGAGTTATAAGCGGAATTAAAACCAGCCAGCTAAGCACTCCGCCCGCAACCATTATTCCGGCTATTTTTGGTCCTATTATGTAACCAACACCAAGCAGCTCGGGAGTAATTTCGCCGTTGATTGTTCCATTGGGAAGATCGGATTTTCTGCTGAACACATAAGTGGGAACATCTTTCCACAAACCTATAACAGACATCAAAAGCTTGTATAGGAACGCAAGACCCAAACCGTAATAAACCAGCCTGGCTAAACTGCCTCCCTTTTCTCCTGCTATAAGTACATCTGCGCAGGCAGTTCCTTCCGGGTAAGGAAGATTACCATGTTCTTTTACGATTAAAGATCGTCTTAGCGGAATCATAAAAAGTACGCCAAGAATTCCACCAACTAAAGCGAGGAGGAATACCTGCAGGTAATTAAAATAATTTCCTCCGCCAGGTAAAAAGATTAATGCAGGGATTGTAAAAACAACTCCAGCCGCAACCGATTCGCCAGCAGAACCGATTGTCTGAACAATATTGTTCTCCAGGATGGTTGATTTTCCGATTTTGCTGAAGATAGAAATTGCAAGAACTGCAATTGGAATTGAAGCGCTAACTGTTAGTCCTACTTTTAACCCTAGGTAAACAGTTGCAGCACCAAAAATAATCCCGAAAACCGCACCAAGAATTATTGCCTTAAGGGTAAACTCCGGAATGAAATCCTTAGGAGAGATATATGTTTTAAATTTAGAGCCGTTTGAGGAGCCGGAATTTTCGTCTGCCATAAACCGAAGTATTTGTAAAATAGAATAATTTGATTAATTGGTGATGAAATTGCCAAATAATAATAATAAATGCAAACGGAATTTTGATTGCGGATAATATATTCCTTTTCAGAAGATTATATGACAATTTACTTGAAAGAGGTAAATTCATTGATTAGTTTAAAGTCAAAATTATTGTAGCATAGTTAATAAATTATTGGCTTTCGCATTTCAGTGCCGCATTGTTGTTATGGGCCGCGCTTTAGTTGCAATGCCGTTAGCCGCTTAGAATTTTAAAGTAAAAATGGAGACAGGTTATGAAGTTTATCATCATTTCCTTAGTATTAATCAGCAGTGTCATTTTAATAGCTCAAAAAAATTCTGATACCGGCTATATCAATCTAAATCAGATCAAAATACAAAAAAACAGTGATCTATTTAAAATAGATAACAGTGCAAATGAACAATTATTAGTTTTAGAAGGAAATCAATATAATGAAGAAGTGGATAATTTTACAGGAAAGAATATTGATGATGTCTCGGGAAAAATAATATTATTCGGATACCCGATACGTAACTATTCCATGTCCGTTGATATGAAATTTCTAGGTATTAATATAGATTTTCTCGGTGGCGGTTGGTTCGGATTTGCGTTAAGAGCACAAGATTTAGAAAATTATGAAATAGTCTGGTTTATGCCCGGTGGAGTTGAATCTGACAATACAATCGCTCATGTTCCGGTAGCTCACAAAATAGTTCCCTGGTGGACTGAAGCTTATGAAAATCAAGAAAAAGGTAATTTCAAGCTTCCACAAAATGATTGGTTTACTGCTCGAGTCGAAGTGATCGGTGATGAATTTTCAGTATATGTAAATGAACAATTTATTTTTAAAAAGAAGTTGACATACTATTTAATTTCTGGAACTCCTGGATTATTTGTGGGAACGGCAACTGATGTTGTTTTTCGTCGAATAAAGATTGAAGAAATAAAAAAGTAGAATTCAAATATCATCAACATTGTAACTGAGCGGCTAACCAGCAAATCAAAAAGACTGCGAGTATTATGTGGCATGGGTTGTAAATATTGGGTTGAGTACAATTAAGTAAAAATGTTGTTAGGCATTGGTGTAATATGAAAACAAGTTGTGCAAAATATAAATAGATTATAAAATTTGGCATGGCAGTAGAATGCTGCATTGTAATTAAGGGCAGCTTTTTATTTGCCACGCCGTTATGTGCTAATTTCTGAATTAGGGTAAAATCAATTTCATCGTTGTGGAAACAGAAAGTGTAAGAAAAAGAGATGTATCAATTAGCTTTTGGAGAGCTAATTTATATGCAATAATTTTTGTTCTTCCAATCTTTGTCATTTTATATTTTCTATATTTATTTATTTGGGAGAAACCAATAATCTCATTTAAATATCCATATTGGTTAATTTATGTAATTGGTGTTATTATCCACGAATTAATACACGGAATTTTTGCAATGAAATTTAGCAAACAAGGAATGAAGAGTGTGAAGTTTGGAATTTCTTGGAAGTCATTAACTCCTTATTGCCATTGTAAAGAACCATTAACTGTAAGAGATTATCGAATAGTTTTATTATCCCCACTTTTTATTTTAGGAATTATTTCAGTAATTATTGGACTACTAATTGGGCATAGTGCTATTTACGGATTCGGATTACTATTTGTTTTAGCAGCTGGTGGTGATTTAATAATATTTTGGAAATTAAGAAAAGAGAATAAAAAGACATTCGTGTTGGATAGTGCTGATAAATGTGGATGTGTAATATATGAATCTGAAGCTTCAATGGAAGAATAATAAAAAAACCACATAACCCGCAACTCAAAGCGACCGCAAATTTTATTTGGCGATTTTTAGATTTTATGAGTTGGTGTTTTCTTGGAGTTTTTTATAATAAGTGTGAATAATAAATAAAGTTAATAAATAAAAGTCGGCTTGCACTAAAATGCAGGCGCCCTAATTCTTGGCGGCGCTTTAGTTGCATTGCCGTTAAGTGATTAATACAAAAATATTAATCGGCAACAATGACTATAAAAATACTATCACAAGAGATGCATTTAAAAAAACATATAAATATTAGCAATGTTGTATTTTCTTTGGAGTTGTCATGAGCCATTTATTTCAATTTAATTTAAGCATGAATCCATATCTGTTTGGTTGCCTTCTACTACTTATTCTCTGGTGTACAACGTTAATTCTCCTAAGAATCACCAGTAAAAGAGATCAGATCCCCGAATTCTGGTGGGCAAGTATATCATGTGCTTTACTTGGAATTACAGAACCGCTTTTCGTTCCAGAATATTGGGATCCTCCATCTATTTTAAAAATTGGACGCTGGGATTTAGAAAGCTTTATTTTTTGTTTTGCAGTTGGTGGCTTAGCAGCAGTCCTTTCAGAACTCCCAAAAGTTAAGAGCTTCTTTGTTCGCCTCTACTTTTTTATTTTTGATCAAATTTTCCGATCAATGTTTACGGT
>JAZGGS010000434.1:0-2443 GCA_036480595.1 Ignavibacteriaceae bacterium | reverse complement strand
GAACGGATATTTTATTTTTAAGATAGTAATTATTTTGTTAGAAATAGTAATATTCCGCTTCAACGGATTTGGTTTTATTTTATGATGATGAAACGAGCATGTAAAAGTTTTTACACACAAAAAAATGGTTATAATGCGAGTTTTCCGCGGCGGCGGACTGATAAAAAATTAAAATTATATACAGATGAAAAGATTTTTTAGTTTATTTATTGCAGTGCTTACTTTTCCATTTATTCTTTTAATAAAGTTATACCAGTTATTTATATCGCCTTTCTTCCCATCATCCTGCCGTTACACTCCCACCTGTTCGCATTACACTTTGGAGGCACTTAAAAAATACGGATTAGGTAAAGGCGGATGGCTTGGATTAAAAAGAATTTTAAAATGCCATCCCTGGGGCGGAAGCGGCTACGATCCTTTACCTTAATAATTATTTATTTGAAGATGAAGTTAACAAATGAGTAAGAAAAAATTAAGTAAACAGAAACAGGTTTTGCGGTTAATCGGTGTAGTAACTTTAAAAGTTCTTATAATATTTTTTCTTCTCTCAATAATTTCGGTATTTGCTCTAATATGGATCGATCCGTTTACATCCTCGGTTATGATGCAAAAGAAAATCTCTTCATTTTTTTCATCTGATGAAAACTCAACAATACAGTATAACTGGGTTAATTATGATGATATTTCTGTAAACGCAAAACTTGCAGTGGTTGCAGCAGAAGACCAGAACTTTCCATACCATTTTGGTTTTGATATTGAGCAGATAGGAAAAGCAATAAACGAAAGCCAGCAGGGAAGAAGATTAAGAGGAGCAAGCACTATAACGCAGCAGGTTGCTAAGAACCTGTTTTTATGGAATGGTAAAAGCTTTATAAGAAAAGGATTTGAAGCCTACTTTACAGTTATTATAGAACTTTTTTGGAGTAAGCGTAGAATTTTGGAAGTCTATTTGAATGTTACTGAAATGGGTTATATGGTTTTTGGAATTAGTGCTGCGGGTAAAAAATATTTTAACAGGTCGGCAGCAAAACTAACTAAGGAACAAGCTGCATTAATTGCAGCAATACTGCCTAACCCGGTAAAATATTCAGTGAGAAATCCTTCTGGCTATATTTTGAAGAGAAAAGCATGGATAACCAAGCAGATGCGCTTACTAGGCGGAAGTTCTTACATTGAAGGATTATAGAGGTAGCTAATGATTAAGTTCGGAATGCAATAGCCCGACGGTTAAGAAATGTTCTCTCCTCTTTCTTCCTTTAGTGTGTTTAAATAATTTTGGTAGCTATCATTAAGTTGAGTAAGCTCTTCTTCAGAAAACTCATATTCAACACGACAATTGGGGCACTGGAATTTATTTTCAATGCCAGGTTTCTGGAAATCCAGCAGAAATTTATCTTCGCAAACATCGCATCTATAGTTTATTTGCGTATACATGAACTCTCCTTTCTTAATGTGAATAAATTGGCGATCGGTTTATAAAATACACAACTTATTTTCAAAGTCAAGGCAGATGAAAAAAATAACAATAGTTAATAGCGAAAAGTTACATTTTAAGTAAAATTAAAAGGAAATGAGGTAAAAAATGAAATGTCCAAAACGGGCATTTTTAAATTGGATAATTAAGTCTGAATTGCTCTGGCTGGGGGGTATATCTTAATAAATTAAGTGGCTGTCTAAATAGCTATAGTTCTTGTGTCATTCCCGTGAAAACGGGAATATAAAACCTCTGAAATAAAATGGATTCCCACTTTCCCCGATAAATCGGGACAGGCAGTGGGAATGACAAGCTTGTAATATTTACTTTTGAGTCAACCTCCTAATGCGAAAATATTAAGCGCATTAACAATTTTCTGTAGCAATCGGTTAACTTGATTTAATAATAAAATCTAAATCCTGCACGAATCATTAGCCCGCTCATATCATAAGCTCTTTCAAAAACCCGCTTACCATAAGGTTCAACATCAACCTCGTATGTCCAGCTCGGTTCGGATTGATGATAATTCAATTCAAACAATATTTCTGAACGAGGACCTATATTATAAGCCGCACCCAAACCTACTCTCCAGTTAAAGTCGAAGGCACCTTTTAATTCACTCTCATCAGGATTTTCAAAATTTCTATAATCTATTATAAGCACTTCGGCACCAATGCCGCCTGTTGCATAAATTTTAGTACGCGGTGCAATTGGATGTTTTATAGTAACAGATATCATCAGGGGAATACCGTGGAGATTTGTACTGGCTCTTAGTTCATTAATTCCACCAGAGATACCATAAATTTCGTTAAAAGATTGAACCAGGGTTTTGTCCACAAATTTCTTATGAAACCAGTCGATGCCCCAGCCGAAATTAAAATTATCATCAATGTACTTTCCTCCTTCATAACCGATTATGAAACCGGCATCTGTAGCTCCCGGGGTAAAAGAACCGAGTTTAATTGCAGC
>JAZGGS010000433.1:0-2141 GCA_036480595.1 Ignavibacteriaceae bacterium | reverse complement strand
CTTCTAAAGTTGATAGAAGCGCAACTTACGCTGCACGCCATATTGCAAAAAACGTTGTTGCAGCAAAACTGGCTAAGGAATGTCTTGTCCAGCTTTCCTATGCAATTGGTGTTGCTGAACCGATTTCAGTTTTTGTTGATACTAAAGGCACAGGCGTTATACCCGATAACGAAATAGCAAAAATGATTACTGATCAAGTTGATCTTACTCCAAAAGGAATAATTAAGAGATTAAAGTTAAGAAGACCAATTTATCAGAGTACTGCTGCGTATGGTCACTTCGGCAGAAAGGGTGATGAATTTACCTGGGAAAAACTTGATCTTGTTCCTAAGTTTAAAAAGTATGTATAAGTTTTATTAACAGATAAGGATAAAAAATGAGTGAAGCAGTTGTAAAAAATGATATTAAAAAACTACCATATAAAGTTAAGGATATCTCGCTTGCAGACTGGGGAAGGAAAGAGATAAAACTTGCTGAAGCTGAGATGCCCGGTTTAATGTCACTAAGAAAAATGTACAAAGATGAAAAACCACTTAAAGGTGCACGCATTGCAGGTTGTTTGCATATGACAATTCAAACAGCGGTATTAATTGAAACTTTAATTGAACTTGGTGCCGAAGTTAACTGGTCATCCTGTAACATATTTTCTACGCAGGATCATGCTGCCGCAGCAATTGCAAAAGAAGGAATACCCATTTATGCATGGAAAGGTGAAACCCTGGAAGAATATGATTGGTGTATTGAACAGACTTTATTTTTTGGCGAAGATAAGAAACCCTTAAATATAATACTTGATGACGGCGGCGATCTTACAAATATGGTTTTAGATAAATACCCGGAGCTGGTTAAAGAGCTTAGAGGAATATCTGAAGAAACCACAACCGGCGTTCACCGGCTTTATGAAAGAGAACAGAATGGAACTCTTCCTTTACCTGCAATAAATGTTAATGATTCAGTTACAAAATCTAAATTTGATAATAAATATGGATGCCGCGAATCTTTGGTTGATGCAATCCGGAGAGCCACCGATCTTATGCTTGCGGGCAAAGTAGCTGTTGTAGCGGGTTACGGCGATGTTGGTAAAGGTTCCGCTCAATCGTTAAGAGGTGCGGGGGTAAGAGTTATCGTGACTGAAATCGATCCTATTTGCGCATTGCAGGCGGCTATGGATGGTTACGAAGTTAAAAAAATGGAAGATGCTGTACCACGTGCAAATATTATTGTAACTGCAACCGGTAACTATAATGTTGTTAATGAAAAAGTTTTCAAACTAATGAAAGATAAAACTATCGTTTGTAACATCGGGCATTTTGATAATGAAATTGATATGGCCTGGCTGAACAAAAATTACGGCAGCACCAAGGATACAATTAAACCACAGGTAGATAAATACACTGTTGATGCAAAAGATATAATAGTTCTTGCAGAAGGAAGATTGGTAAATCTTGGTTGTGCAATGGGTCATCCCTCTTTTGTAATGTCTAATTCATTTACTAACCAGGTACTTGCACAGATTGAATTATGGAGCAAACACGACAAATATGAAAACAAAGTTTACACATTGCCCAAACATCTGGATGAAATGGTTGCAAGGTTACACCTTGAAAAAATTGGTGTTGAATTAGAAGTGCTGACTCAAGAGCAAGCCGAGTATATTAATGTTCCGGTTGAAGGACCTTACAAACCGGATTATTATCGATATTAATTTATTACACGGGGTGTACTCTATTGCGCCCCTATTTTTTTAACAGATCCTTCAAAGCGTTTTCCAAATTTTCAAACTTAAATTTATATCCACTCTTCAATAATTTGTTCATCACAACTCTCTGGCTGTCTGTTGCATAATTTCCCAGCTCGCCTTTCAATATCTTAATAGCAAATTTTGGAATGGGAAGTAAAGACGGGCGATGTAAAACTTTACCCAATGTTTTAGCAAATTGTTTCATCATTACAATTTCCGGCGAAGCTGCGTTTACAGCTCCATTCAGTCCGCCTCCGGCGGATTCATTATCAATTGTATGTAGATATATACCAACAATATCATCGATATGTATCCAGGGGAACCATTGCCTGCCGTTTCCTAAATACCCACCTAAAAATAATTTAAAGGATGGAATCATTTGTTTTAATAATCCTTCATC
>JAZGGS010000432.1:0-2524 GCA_036480595.1 Ignavibacteriaceae bacterium | reverse complement strand
TTCTTTATTTTTTATATTCTGATCTTCGTTTTTTCCGCTGCTTTACTTTCACTGCTTGGTCTTGATTTTTTTACCGCAATTGGTGCATCAGCAACCTGTCTTGGAAATGTGGGTCCTGGAATTGGAGCAGTTGGTCCGCTTAATAATTTTGCTCATCTTCCCGATATTATAAAATGGATCCTAAGTTTTCTAATGCTGCTTGGCAGATTGGAATTATTTACTGTCTTAATAATTTTCTCCCCTGCTTACTGGAAATCATAATTCATCGCTTTCAGATTAGATGCCTTAACCTTCATGCAGCTATGAAGTCATATACCAATCCATCCATAATTCAATACAATCTACAGTCATTAAATCATTAGGTCATTTAGTCATTCATACGGCTATGCAACCATGCCTTCACTCCTTCAGATTACTTAAGGTGTGCCAATCCTCACAACTAAATAAGGAACGGATTTTGCACAGATTATCACTTGTTAAAGTGTTATATTTGCACTCTTTCAGAGAATTATTAAGGCATGAACAGTAAATCGCTATTCAAAAAATACAAAGACCCGGTAAATTTTTTCAACAGGGATTTAAGCTGGGTTGAATTTAACCGGCGTGTGCTGGAAGAAGCTTTGAATCCAAACCTGCCCCTGCTCGAAAAAGTAAAGTTTGTTTCGATTTTTTCCTCAAACCTGGACGAATTTTATATGATAAGAGTTTCCGGTTTGAAGGAACAAATAGCTGCACACATACTGGAACCCACAATTGACGGCTTGACTCCTGCAGAGCAAGTGCAGCAGATTGAAAAATTGCTTAAACCGATGATGGATCAGCTTTATAACTTATGGAATGAACAGATAATCCCTGTATTAAAAGAAAACAACATTCAAATTTTAAAGTTCTATGAATTTAATTCTGAAGAGCAAGTAAAATTAAATGAGTACTTTACAAAAGAGATTTACCCAGTGCTTACACCGCTTGCTTTCGATCCGGGAAGACCTTTCCCATATATCTCAAATTTAAGTTTAAGCTTAGCAATTTTAGTACATAAACCGAACGGTGAAACTCATTTTGCAAGGGTAAAAGTGCCCAGCATTCTGCCCCGCCTGCTTCAGGTTGATGATATTATAAATCCTGATAGAACCATAGATACTAACGGTACATTCAGTGCAAAATTTATCTGGCTAGAAGGACTGATAAGAGCAAACCTATCTTTGCTTTTCCCTGGAATGGAAATAGTGGAAGCTCATCGTTTTAGAATTACACGCGATACCGATATTGAACTACAGGAAGATGAAGCAGACGATCTTTTAAGTGTAATTGAAGAGAATTTAAGGCAAAGAAGATTTGGTAAGGTAGTGCGCCTTGAAGTATCTGCTAGGATGCCTGATTTTATGCTGGAAACTTTGATAGAAAATTTACAGTTAACAAAAGATGATGTACATGTTTCCGGGGATCCGATTGGATTGAGTGATGTGATGTCTCTTTATAAACTTCCTCTTCATCAATTAAAAGAAAAACCTTTTTACCCCGTTCTTCCAAAAACTTTTGAAGAAGAGGAAGACATTTTTACAGTAATAAAACAGAAAGATGTTATCCTTCACCATCCTTACCATTCATTTACTCCTGTTATAGATTTTATTAAGCAAGCTGTAAAAGATCCTGATGTTCTGGCAATTAAACAAACCCTTTACCGGGTTGGAGGAGACTCCCCGATTGTTAAATCATTAATCGAAGCTGCTTTGCGTGGAAAACAGGTAGCCGTCCTTGTAGAGTTGAAAGCAAGGTTTGATGAAGAGAATAATATTTTTTGGGCGCGTGAACTTGAAAAAGCCGGTGTGCATGTTGTTTACGGGTTGATTGGTTTAAAAACTCATGCCAAGGTTACATTGGTTGTACGAAAGGAATTTGACGGCGTAAAACGTTATGTGCATATGGCTACTGGTAATTACAATGCTACAACTGCTAAGCTATACACAGATATTGGTTTATTTACATGCGATGAAGATATATGCGCCGATGCATCAGATATTTTCAATTATCTCACTGGTTATTCAAAACAGACTAATTTTAGAAAATTGATAGCTGCACCAATAAACATGCGCGATAAAATGATTGAGAAGATCTCCCGCGAAATTGAAAATGTAAAATCCGGCGGAGAAGGAAAAATAATATGGAAACTGAACTCACTTGTTGATCCTGCAACCATCTCTGCACTTTACGAAGCATCGAATGCAGGAGTGAAGATTGACTTAATCATAAGGGGCATTTGCTGCCTAGTGCCGGGTGTTAAGGATTTAAGTGAAAATATTATAGTTAAAAGTATTGTTGGAAGATACCTTGAGCATAGCCGGCTTCTTTACTTTTATAATATGGGCAATGATGAGCTTTACTTAAGCAGTGCTGATATGATGCAGAGAAATCTTGACCGCAGGGTTGAAATCAGCTTCCCGATCGAGAATGCAAAACTTAAAGCGGAACTAATGAAAACGTTAATTAAAGTTGCAATGAAGGATAACGTAAAAGCAAAAGAACT
>JAZGGS010000431.1:0-12572 GCA_036480595.1 Ignavibacteriaceae bacterium | reverse complement strand
GATGGAGAGCTGGAACATTTTCATTTTAACACCGCAATTGCTACACTGATGGAGTTGATAAATAATCTTAAAGATCTTTCATCTTGTTCAAAGGAAATACAGTCATACGTGCTCAACCGGTTTGCTGTTATGCTTGCACCGTTAGCTCCGCATCTGGCTGAAGAGTGTTACAATATTTTAGGGAACGATAATTCATTGTTTGAAAAACCTGTATGGTTCAAAACTGATGATAAAGCTTTAGTTGAAGATTCTATTAATATTGCTGTGCAAGTAAATGGTAAACTGCGGGCTACTTTAGAAATGCCGATTGACAGCGAAGAAGAAGTTGTAAAGGAAGCAGTATTTAATGATGAAAAAGTTATAAAGCATACTGCCGGCAAAAACCTAGTAAAAGAAATTTACGTTAAAAATAAAATCTATAACATTGTTGCTAAGTAAGAAAAAATAGAACGCTGATGACACAGATACAGCAGATGCTCACAGATCAAAATCAGTGGATATCAGTGTCATATGTGTGCAATTAAGGAACCATTATATGCTTGATATAAAATATATTCGTGAAAATCCTGAAAAAGTAAAAGCAGGAATTGCCAACAAAAATGAAAAAGGGAATGTTGATGAACTGCTGGCATTAGATGAAGAAAGAAGAAATATTATTGTACAAGTTGAAGAATTAAAAGCAACACGCAATAAAGTTTCTTCACAGATTCCTAAGATGAAGAAAGCAGGCGAAGATACAACGAAAGTTCTTTCTGAAATGAAACAGGTTTCTGATAAAATTACTGAGATGGATTCCAAATTGAAAAACATTGATGAAAAGCTTAACAGCTTATTAATGTTCATCCCTAATCTTCCTCACGGATCGGTTCCTGTTGGTAAAACTGATAATGACAACAAAATTATAAGAGAATGGCTTCCGGAAGGATTTTCATTTGAAAGCGAAAGGAAATTTTTAGACCATGTTGAACTAGGGAAAAAATTAAACATACTAGATTTTGAAAGAGGTGCAAAAGTTTCCGGCTCCGGCTTTCCTGTTTATCTTGGAAAAGGCGCAACATTTGAAAGAGCATTATTAAACTTTATGCTCGACTTCCATTTACAAAACCACAATTACACAGAAGTCTTGCCGCCCTTCTTAGTTAACAAAACATCTATGGAAGGAACCGGGCAGCTGCCAAAGATGGAAGATGATATGTATTGTATAGAAAAAGACGGACTTTACCCTATTCCTACCTCTGAAGTTCCAATTACAAATCTTCACCGGGATGAAATTTTAACTGATGCTGAACTTCCTAAAAACTATGTTGGCTACTCTGCTTGTTTTAGAAGAGAAGCGGGCTCTTACGGTAAAGAAGCAAAAGGATTTTTAAGAGTTCATCAATTTAACAAAGTTGAGATGGTAAAGATTGTAAAACCGGAATCATCTTACGACGAGTTAGAAAAAATTGTTAAAGATGCTGAAGATATTTTGCAAGCACTTAAAATTCCCTACCGAATTAATCTTCTTTGCACCGGCGAACTTAGTTTTTCCGCAGCAAAGTGTTATGATATTGAAACATGGTCTCCGGCTGAAAATAAATGGCTGGAAGCATCATCCTGCAGTAACTACGAAGATTTCCAGGCAAGAAGAGCAAAAATCCGTTTTAAACGAGTGGGCGAAAAGAAATCTGAATTTGTGCATACATTAAACGGTTCCGGCTTAGCAACCAGCAGGTTAATGGTTTCCTTATTGGAAAATTATCAAACAGATAACGGAACTATTGAAGTGCCGGAAGTGCTGAAAAAATATACCGGCTTTGAATTGATCAGCTAAGTTTTTCCCTTCATCATTTTTTCTTGATCTTTATCACAATCATCTGCTTAGATTTTTCAACAGAAAAAGATTATGGTTAACTTTCTGCTTAAAACTTTTATATGAGAAATCTTTACAAATTAAAAAAATATTTTGCCCGTTATAAAAAGAAACTCCTGCTTGGAATTCTGTTTATTATTCTTTCCAACCTTGGAACAGTTTATGTGCCGCTTCTATTAAAAGATTCAATTGATGCATTAAGCGATAAAGTCTCCACAGAATTGCTCCTTCAATATGGATTGATGATTGTAGGTGCAGCTTTATTTGCAGGTATATTCAGATTTATGATAAGGGAAACGATTATAGTTGTTTCCAGGGAAATTGAGTATGATTTAAGAAGAGATTTCTGGGAACATATTCAACGGCTTTCGCTCCGTTACTTCCAAAACACATCAACCGGTAACATAATGGCGCATGCTACTAATGATATAAATGCAGTGCGCATGTTTCTTGGTCCTTCCGTAATGTATTCAATAGATACAACGGTACGACTTGCCTTAGTGCTTTCAATTATGTTCTCTCTTAACGTGAGTTTAACATTATATGTACTGCTTCCGCTGCCACTTCTTTCAATTCTTGTTTACAAAGTAGGTAAAGTAATTCACGATAAGTTTACAATCATCCAGGAAAAGTATTCTGATTTAACAACAATGGTTCAGGAAAACTTTTCCGGGATACGCGTAATAAAATCTTATGTGCGCGAGCAGAATGAAATGGATAGATATGCTGAGAACAGCCAGGATTATTTGAAGAAAAAAATGAACCTTATTAAAATCCAGGCGCTCATAATGCCCCTATTAATTTTAATAACCGGTTTATCTATAATTATAGTTATCTGGATTGGCGGAGTAAAAATAATTAATAATGAACTTACGTTGGGCCAAGTTACAGCATTTATAGTTTACCTCGGAATTTTAATCTGGCCAATGATTGCTTTTGGATGGGTGCTTAACCTCATTCAGCAGGCGGAAGCAAGTATGAAACGGCTAAACAAAATTTTTAGCGAACCATACGAAATAAACGACTCTTATTTAACAGATCATTCAATTAAAGAATTACAGGGAGAGGTTGAGTTCAGGAATGTATCATTCAGCTATGCTGATAATCTTCCTCTTATTTTGGAAAACATAAACCTGACCGTACCGCGCGGTTCAACCCTTGCGATAATGGGTTATACGGGAAGCGGGAAAACATCACTAGTAAATCTTATTCCACGGCTTTACGATTGCACAGAAGGTGAGATACTGATCGATGGAATAAATACTAAATCTATCCCGGTAAATATTATAAGAACAAATATTGGTTTGGTCCAGCAGGAATCTTTTCTCTTTTCTGATAAAGTAATAAATAACCTGGGTTATGGTTTAAAAGAAGTTAATGAGAATTGGATTTACAAGGTATCTAAGATAGCACAATTTGACGATGATGTTAAGGAATTCCCCGATCAGTACGAAACAATTGTTGGTGAAAGAGGAATAACATTTTCCGGCGGGCAAAAACAACGTGCTTCTATTGCAAGAGCTCTGGCAATAAATCCTAAGATATTAATTCTTGATGATTCTTTCTCTGCAGTTGATACTCACACAGAGGAGGAAATATTAAGTAACCTTAAAGAGTTCATGCAAGGAAAAACCAATATAATAATCAGTCACCGGATTTCCACCGTAAAAGATGCTGATAAAATAATTGTTATCGATAAAGGTAAAATTGCTGAAGAAGGTATGCACGAAGAACTTATTGCTCTCGGCGGTATTTATGCAGATCTGCATTACAAACAGTTACTGGAGCAAGAACTGGAAGAGCTGAACTAAGAAACTTCTTTCCACATGCTCATAAGGAGAAGAAGATTAGAAGAAGTAATTAAATATCAGCTTGTAAAAGATTAAATCTTGAAAATTAATGAGCGACTACAGAAGCGAAGAAGAAACACTCGGTAAAGCATACGATTCAAAATTAATGAAGCGTCTGCTCGGTTATATTAAACCGTACAAGAACTATGTGATCTTTGCAATACTGCTTAACATTGTTGTTTCATCACTTGGACCTTTGCGCCCGGTTCTGACAAAAATTGCTATTGATGATTACATTGCTAATGTGGATTATGACGGTTTGCTGCTAATATGCATTTTACTTTTTAGTTCATTATTACTCCAGGCAGCAGTACAGTTTTTTCTAACTTATTTTATGCAGTACCTTGGTCAAAAGGTATTGTTCGATCTTCGTACACAAATCTTTAACCACACACAAAAACTTGCTTTAAAATTTTTCGATAAAACCCCTATTGGCAGACTTGTTACCCGCGCTACCAACGATGTTGAAGCTTTGGGTGAACTTTTTTCATCCGGTATTGTTATGGTATTCAGCGATGTTTTTATCATAATATGGATACTTGTATTTATGTTCTTTATGGATTTCAGTCTTTCGCTGGTTACGCTTTCTGTATTGCCGGTGCTTATATACGGTACATTTCTTTTTAAAAGAAAAGCCAGGGAAAGTTACAGGGATGTGCGGCTCCACTTAGCACGGCTTAATTCCTATATGCAGGAACATGTTACCGGCATGAGCATAGTACAGATCTTCAATAAAGAAAAAGATGGGCTGAAAAAGTTTTCTAACATTAATAAAGATTACAGAACGGCAAACATAAAATCTGTTTTTTATTACGCTGTATTTTTCCCCAGTGTTGAACTTCTTAGTTCAATTGCACTTGGATTAATTATTTGGTACGGCGGAGGGGAAGTTGTACAGGGATCGATACAAATTGGCGTGCTGTTTGCTTTTATTCAATTTACAGAAATGTTCTTCAGACCTATAAGAGATCTTTCTGAAAAGTATAATATTATGCAGACTGCAATGGCATCCTCCGAAAGAATCTTTAAACTTTTAGATAACGATACTTTTGTTAAGAATCCGGATAAGCCAATACAACTTTCAAATGTCCGGGGTCAGGTAGATTTTAAAAACGTATGGTTTGCATATAACAAGGAAGATTATGTACTTAAGGATATTTCCTTTTCAATAAATCCGGGCGAAACTGTTGCGATTGTAGGACATACAGGCGCGGGTAAAACTAGCATTATTAATATCCTAACTCGGTTTTATGATATTAATAAAGGAAGCATTCTGCTGGATGGAATAAATATTGAGAAGCTTGACAAGCGCGAATTAAGAAAGTATGTTTCAATGGTTCTGCAGGATGTATTTTTATTTTCTGGAAATATTGAATCGAATATTAATCTGAATAATGACAGCATAGATAAAGGCAGGATTCTTAAAGCTGCTGCTGCGGTTGGTGCAGATAAATTTATTGAAGCCCTGCCGGATAAATATGATGAAGAGGTTAAGGAAAGAGGTGCTACTTTAAGCGTCGGGCAGAAGCAATTGATTTCTTTTGCAAGAGCGTTAGCATACGATCCTCATATTCTTATACTTGATGAAGCAACTTCAAGTGTTGATACGGAGGCCGAGCATTTGATACAAAAAGCAATAGAAAAACTTTTAGTTGGAAGAACTGCAATTGTAATTGCACACAGGTTATCTACAATTCAAAGTGCTGATAAAATAATTGTTTTGCACAAAGGTGAAATCAGGGAAACCGGGAATCACCAGGAACTACTAGCAAAACAGGGAATTTACTATAAATTGTACCAACTGCAATATAAAGATCAGGAAGTTTTACTTTCTAAATAACCAAAAATATCGGAGAGTGTTAAATGGAACAAACTCAATTTATGACTTTAGCCAGGCATATTATTGAAGAAGAAAGAAAACATCCCGAAGCAACCGGCGAACTTTCTTCCTTGCTGCACGACCTTTCCCTGGCAACAAAAGTTATTTCACTCGAAGTAAATAAAGCAGGGCTGGTAGACATCCTCGGTTTTACCGGATCGAACAACATTCATGGTGAGCATGTAAAAAAACTTGATATCTTTGCACACGATATGATGGTTCGGGCAATGGATCACGGCGGTCATCTTTGCGTAATGGCTTCAGAGGAAGAGGAAGATATTATTCATATTCCTACAAAATTTAAAATTGGAAAGTATGTTCTTCTCTTCGATCCGCTTGATGGATCATCTAACATCGATGCTAATGTTAGCATAGGTACAATATTCTCCATCTATAAACGCTGCACTGCCGATGGAAAACCGGGGACAGAAGAAGACTGCATGCAGCAAGGTATAAAGCAGGTTGCAGCGGGGTATGTTATTTACGGTTCGAGTACAATGCTTGTTTATACAGCAGGAAACGGTGTTTACGGATTTACACTCGATCCGGCTTTTGGAGAATTTATACTCTCCCATCATGGAATAATGACCCCAAAAAAATCTAAAATATACAGCATAAACGAGGGGAATTATCTTTACTGGCACCATGGTTTGAAAAAATTCATAAAATATCTCCAGGAAGAAGATAAAGCGACCAGCAGACCTTATTCTTCAAGATATATAGGTTCTATGGTTGCAGATATCCACAGGAATTTATTATACGGCGGTTTATTTATGTACCCTGCCGATTCCAGGAATCCGAATGGAAAATTAAGATTGCAATATGAATGCAACCCGATGGCTTTTATTATTGAACAAGCCGGCGGAAGAGCTTCGGACGGATATAACAGGATACTAGAATTGCAGCCCGAACAAATTCACCAAAGAACGCCAATATTTATTGGCAGTGAAGATGATGTAAAGATGGTAGAAAAATTTATGGCTGAAGCTGGAGCTACAGCAAGCGAATAAACTTTTAGGGATAACCGGAAGTTATTCTTTAATCTCTTCCAGTTTAGCCTTTATTTTGGCTGCAAGCTCTTCAAGAGTTATCCCCTCTATTTTTATTTTTGCACTTTTCAGTAATGTTTCCGGTGGATCACCCTCGCCAGTCATATACTTATAAAGTCCAAAACCCAGCCGGTTTTTATCATTACTAATTGGTATATAATCGCTAAACGATTCAACAATTCCATATACCTTTTTTTCAATTGAAGAATCCGGAAATTCGTTTGTGCCGGGTGATGGTAAAGTTGTCATTTTTAATATCCTTTAATTTGATTCTCAAACTTACTTCCCAAACAAGAAAAGTTCAACATTAAGTGGCAGTGAAACTTAATATTACCTAAATTTGTCCGATTAAAGATTAAAATCAATGTATATGAACCTGGAAAAAATTAAAAAAATATTGGTCATCCGTTTAAGTTCACTTGGCGATATTTTATTAACAACCCCGCTGCTTCGTTCCATAAAGAAACTGTATCCAAATATAAGTATCGATTTTATCCTTAGAGAAGAGTATGAAGATCTTCTTATTCATAATCCGAATGTTAACACATTATATAAATATGCTGACAGCAAGTTAGAAAGGCAGATACTCTTCAATTCAATTATTTCACAAAATTATGAATTTGTTATTGATCTTCAGAACAATTTTAGAACCAGGGAACTTACACGGATTTTGAAATGTCCTGTATTCAAATTAAAAAAGCGTCACCTGGATAAATTTTTATTGGTTTATTTTAAAATAAATAAATTAAAAGATGCGCCTCCTATCCCGGTAAGGTATGCAAATGTATTTGATATGTTTGAACTAGATAGTTACGGATTAGATTTTAAAACTGATAATCAGCCGAATGAACAATTGCAAACAGATGAAAAGTTTATAGGAATGTGTCCCGGAGCGAGGCATTATACTAAAAGATGGCACGAAGGATATTACACAGAACTTGGAAAGTTGCTTGAATCTAATAAATATAAAGTAGTACTGCTTGGAGGAAAAGATGATCAGGATTTTTGCGATGAGATAGCAAAGGAATTATCAAATCCAATAAACCTGTGCAACGAAAATGATACAATGCAAACCGCAGCGGATATGATGATGTGCAAAGTAGTTTACTGTAATGATTCAGGTCTAATGCACCTGGCAACCGCGGTTAACGTATTGGTTATTGCTTTCTTTGGTTCAACTGTAAGGGAATTCGGATTCTTTCCTTATAAAAGTAAAAGTCTTGTGCTGGAAAGCGAAAGGTTATTATGCAGACCCTGCACTCATATAGGAAAAAAAAGGTGTCCGCAAAAACATTTTAGCTGTATGCTGGAGATTACACCTGAAGATGCATTTAATAGTTTAAACCTGGTACTGGAACAAATATGAAAAATATTTGGCAGTTTTTTTATAATTTTCTTTTCCTTCCCATGTTTTATCTTCTAATAATATTTGCTGCCATATTTAACAGCAAAATAAAAAATGGTATAAAAGGGAGAAAAAGAATATTTGAAGAGCTTTTACTAAAAAGCAGATCACTTGATAAATCGAAAAAAACAATCTGGTTCCACTCATCATCATATGGAGAGTTTGAACAGGCAAAACCGATTATTGAGCTACTAAGGAAAGAAAGTGATATAAATATTGTTGTAAGTTTCTTTTCTCCTTCCGGCTACGTTAATTCCCGTAAATATCCCCACGCAGATTTGATTACATACCTTCCCTTCGATTCACCAACAAATGCGAAAAGGTTTATAGAAATTATCCAACCCAACCTTTCAGTGTTTATGCGTTATGATATTTGGCCAAACCACGTATGGGCATTGAAAAAAAAGGAGATTCCCTGTTTTCTTGTGGATGCAACAATGCGCCGCAATTCATTGCGCAAATTACCTTTAATGAAATCATTTCATAAAACATTGTTCCGTGATATTCAAAAAATTCTAACTGTTTCTGAAGATGATGCAAATGGATTTAGAAATTTTAATTGTTCTGATGAACAATTACACGTTGTAGGTGATACCAGGTATGACCGGGTGCATCAAAGAAGTCTGGCAACTAAGGAAAGCAACCTTATCAAGCAGGAAATTCTTAAACAGAAAAAAGTGTTTGTTGCAGGAAGTACGTGGGAACAGGATGAAGAGGTTATTCTGCCTGCTTTTATTAAACTTGCAAAGTTTGATGAATCAGCAATATTAATAATTGCACCACACGAACCTACTTTACTTCACCTTGAAAAAATTGAGCATGAATTTGCCGGAAAACTTTCAACCATAAGATTTTCACATTTAAATAATTATTCTGATGAAAGGGTGATAATTGTTGACTCAATTGGAATACTGCTTACGATATACGCTTATGCAGATGCCGCTTTTGTAGGGGGAAGTTTTAAGCAGAGCATTCATAATGTTTTAGAAGCTGCTGTATATGGTATTCCTGTTTTGTTCGGTCCAAAGATCGATAACTCACAGGAAGCTAAACAACTTGTAGAAACCGGGGGCGGAATGCTTGTAAGAGGTAAGAAAGAAGCATACAGAAGAATAAGGTCGCTTTTTTCCAATGAAGAGCTTACTACAACACGGGGAAAAATTGCTTACAACTACGTTCAGAAAAATATAGGTGCAACCAATAAAATAATTAACGAGATAAATAAAATATTTTAACTTAAGGTTTTAAGTATTTTTCTTTAAGCACATTTAAGTGATGTTTTTCGTGACCGGCAATAATAAAAAGCAAGGCAAGCACAGTTACAGACGCTTCGTCGGCAAGACCTTTTTTACAAAGCATTTCTTCAGAAAAACTTTTAAACAGGAGAAGATTCGATTCACGAAGCAACTTAAATTCAAAACTTAATTTTAATAATTCCCTGCTGTTAAAATTTCCTTCTCTTACATAATCATCATGATCATATCCTGATAAAGATTTTTTTTCACCACGAGCCAAACTTAGCGCACGGTATGCAAGAATTCTTTCAGCATCTAAGATATGTCCTATAACTTCTTTAATCGTCCACTTGCCGTTAGAATACCGGTAGTTTCCTTTATACTCAGAAATAGAATTAAACAGATCACGGGTTATTTTATTCTGCTCATAAAGTATCTTGATAATATCATCACCTTGTACCAGTTTAATATATTGCTCAAAATAAGTATCATAGTCTCCCGGATTTGGTCTCATCATAACTCCTATTAATTATTTCCAGATTTTCACTTCCAAAACTCCATCGGAAGTTGCTAATCCGCGTGACATACTTAAGGTATTAAATACCATAACATAATTTCCAACTTTATCTACTGCAATAATTCCTCCTCCGCCTTCTGGCAAAATTTTATAAACAACCTCCTCGGCAGCTTGCTGCAGCGTGTATCCATTATATTCCATTAAAGCAGAAACTCTATAAGCAATAGTATTTTTTATGAATAACTCTCCGGTACCGGTACCAGAAACGCCGCAGGTATTGTTATCGGCATATGTTCCGGCATTTATTAAAGGTGAATCACCAACCCTGCCGGGCATCTTTCCGGTTAATCCTCCTGTGGACGTTGCTGCTGCGATATTACCATACTTATCTAAAGCGACACAACCAACTGTTCCTTTATCTTCCTTTTCCCTCTTCACCTCCCATTGCCGGTATCTTTTTTCAACCCGGAAATAATCCGGATCAACTATATCAACACCCATCTGTTTCCCAAAATCATCTGCTCCTTGCCCAGCAAGCAAAACATGATTTGTTTTTTCCATCACTAATCTAGCAAGTGAAATTGGGTTTTTAATTATTTTCACTCCTGTAACTGCCCCCGAAGATAAATCTCTGCCATCCATTATCGAGGCATCCATCTCATTAACACCAGCCGATGTGAAAACAGCGCCTTTGCCCGCATTAAAAAGTGAATCATCCTCAAAAAATCGAATTACTTGCTCAACAGCATCTAAGCTGGTCCCGCCTTCCTCAAGAATTTTTTTACCAATTGTTAATGCTTTAGTTAATGATTTAAAGTATGCATCTTTCATCGATTCATCTATTTCAGGATCAATATAGCCTGCCCCGCCATGAATAACTATTGTATATTTTGCATCCTCAGATTGTGCAAATAAGTCTTGATTAGTTATGCAAGTGCTAGAAATTAGAAAAGATATAAAAAGCAGGAATGGTATGATTTTCATATTTATTCCTCGTAATTTTAAAAAAGAATATAATGTAAATTAAATTTAACATGAACAACTTTGTTATCTTCCCGGTAATTTTCTTTTTTCTTCATACTTCTCCACCTTTACAGGTAAGTGATTACCAGGTTCAAACTGATAACTCACTTTACCAAATATACTTAATTAAGCAATACTGGCATACTGCGGTTGTTATCAATAAAGAAGATATTGATACTACTATTTTTCCTGAAGTAAATTTTTTTAATGATGCAGGTTTAATAGATGTCGGCTGGGGTGACGAAGAGTTTTACCAGTATCCTGGTTTTGATTCAGGTCTTGCGTACAAAGCATTATTTTACGCTACACCCAGCACACTTCGTGTAGAAGGAATAGGAATACCAAAGCAGAATTATTTTGATATCTCTGAAATTGTTGTTGAGTTTACCATCTCTAAAAACCAGCTTGATACTTTGTGTGCATTTATAAGCAATACAATTTGGCGGAATAACGATGGTGAACACGAAATACTGAGTACAAAAGGATTAGGTAGAATAATCTTCTTCAAAGCAAATGGTGAATATCATCTTTTCAATACCTGTAACACCTGGCTTGCCCGTGGATTAAAAAATGCTGGAATTAATATTACAGATGATATTATCCTTACCGAGCATCTTTTTAATGAAGTTGCTAAGGTTGGGAGAATAATAAAAGCTGATGAATAAGTTATTGTATTAAAAATACATTTAGTGAATTCATTTTGCACCACCCCTAACCCCTCCTCAGAGAGGAGGGGAACTTTATTTTTATTTTTTTAGTTTATGGTTATGAGAATATTCAATAGAAAATACTTGCAACAGAAAAGGAAACATCTTAGAAATAATTCTACCGGGACAGAAATATTGCTGTGGACATATCTTAAACAGAGTCAACTTAAAGGCAAAAAGTTCCGTAGACAACAAAGCATTGGCAATTACATCGTAGATTTTTATTGTCCTGAAGAGAAATTAGCCATTGAACTGGATGGAGATTTTCATTTTGATGAAGAGGTTCAAAAATTTGATCAGGAAAGGACTAATTTCATTAATAAACTTGGAATTAAAGTGATACGATTTGAAAATCAGGAAGTGCTATATAATTTAGAAAACGTTATGAAATCAATTGAGGATGAAATTAGCTAATAACATTTGATAATTACATTTAATATTAAAAACTAAATAATTTCCCCTCCTTAGATAAGGAGGGGACAAAGGGGTGGTTAGAATTTCTATCGGCAATTACTCAACAATATGACCATTCAGTATTTCATCACTTAACCTTGCAGCCTTATAAAGATCACGAATTGCTTCAATCATTCCTACTGCACTAACACTTACAGTTCTGTTAGCTTCAGTTGTGTAGATGTACTTGTTTGGTAAACTCTCGATATTTCCATCGAATGCCAGCCCTACAATTTCTGCATCAGTATTTATAACGGGGCTGCCGGAGTTTCCCCCGATTATATCATTAGTACTTACAAAATTTAACGTGGTAGAAGGATCAAACTCCACGGGAAGATTTTCCCAATACCCGGGCAGGCTAAATGGGAAATTTTTATCAAATGAATAATACCTATCCAGCGAACCGTAAAATGTTGTTTTGTAAGGGGCGTGCGTTCCGTTATAATCATAACCTTTTATAATTCCGTCTGCTATTCTTAAACTGAAAGTTGCATCCGGCGGAATGGCATCGCCGTAAACCGCGTATAATGCTTCACCAAGAAGCTGGTTATTAAACGCATCCTTATCACGCAAAGCTGAAGTCTCTTCCCGCATCCTCTCCA
>JAZGGS010000430.1:0-2736 GCA_036480595.1 Ignavibacteriaceae bacterium | reverse complement strand
GTCTACTTTGGACTTGGCGGCAGAGTTGTGTTTAGAGAAAAACACGGTGACAAGGTGGGAATTCGATTTCCTTTAGGGATAAATTATATATTTGATAATGCACCCTTTGATGCTTTTCTGGAAATTGTCCCGATTCTAGACTTGACTCCAGATACCGATTTTGATTTGGAGGCTGCTATTGGCATTAGATATTTCTTCTAGAGTTGGAATCACAGAGAAACTCACCTTCACCGCCTATGCGCGATCTCTGCCTTAACGGTAGCTTAATTGAAGCCTTAAAAATGCTTGATTTACAAACGAAATCAGCTATAGATTCAACTGAGCCTCTGGTGTTGCTTTAGGCAACAAATCGAGCATTTTCAGCCATACATTCAATACTTGTCACTATTTTTAAAATCTTCTACTGTTTGATGCATTTTTGTAAACACGTTTATTAAATCTTGGCTATCACTAATACTTGTTATCATTTTGCTTTGAATAAGGACAACCAAATCTTGACTTTCAATTTCATTTGTTGTTATTAAGTCAATCCCTCCATCATCTCTTCCATCCACAAAACTGTCTTGATATGTGGAATATTCAAACCTGCCATCATTGAAAAAATATCTGAGGCAAACTAAAGAGAATAAATATTCTTGTTTTAGACCTGAAATTCGAGGGTAATCTTGTTTTAAAGCTTTTATTTCAGATTTAATATAATCACTCATAATTCATTCCTTACTTAACTTGAAAAAACCAAAAAGTATTATTCAGTATTCTTTTTGGTCAAATATTAATAAATTCTGCATAATACATTATCACTTAATGATTTGCCATTTTATGAATAAATATTGTGCTGTTCTTATTGGCTAATCAACATCAAACTTAATCAAAAATATCATTGAACTTTTCTAAAGCACCATAATCATATATATTCATTTCTTTTAAATCTTGATACATTTCTTTTATCTCAGATTTTGTTAAATGAAACATATTAAATATTTCTTTATCAATTTGTAACATATATGAATCACTTTTCTTGTTGTGTTTTGTGACCAAGTGATTAATTTTATTATTATCCTTTTTATGTTTTTTTGCTTCTTTTAGGAAATTTGCTTCTTCTAGTATAACATTGTGCATTGTGTTCGCTATAGTAGTGGCATTTTTTGTTAAGTTTTCTGGTATTGGAATTGCCTTAGTTCTTTTTTTTAACATAAAGTCAAAGAAGTCCTTATTATGTAACACTTTAGATAAGTACCATTGCCAATATGTTGATCTACAATAGCCAGCCAAACTCATAAAGTCTACTGAATCAGTGCTTGGCTTAATAACAAAACAAGGTTTTTCTGTTACAATTAATGAATCAGTCGTAGCCCAAAAAACCCCTCCATGAATAAGAATCAAAATCGATCCTTTTGTTATTTTAGTAGTTTTAAGTTCTTCTTCAAAATCGCCAATTTGATACAATGGAGCTGTAATTCTTAGATAATGACTTTCATATCTTCCTCCAGCTATTTCTTTGTATTTATCAGTAGGTATTATGATATAATTGCCTACATGCGAACCCAGAAACGAATCGTTTATAGTTTCAATCATATCTCTATTAGGTTTAGCCAATGGTAATAGATCTATTGTATACTCCTCAAAAGGCGTTAGATATTCATCATTTCTGTATGCTATTGAAAAGCATTTCAAACTATTTTTAATTTTATACGCTTCATCAGCTATTGCATGAACAGCACGATCCTTTCGTTTGCCAAATCTCCTATATATCTTGCTTGCAACTATTGCCTCTATCTGATTTGAATTTGCTTTTGATAATTTATTGTTTATATCAAAGATATAGCATATGTTATTATACATAACCAATCTGTCGGACTTACCAAATTTGAACAATACATTTTCGTTGTTTTTCGTAACTGGGAATCTTGCAAACGATCCTTTTCTTGGCGAATAGCCGATTTTATCTTTAAGAATTTCAACGATTTTGTCGATTTCATTTTCAATTGCTTTTATGTGGTCATCAACTCCTTGCGTATTAATTTCAAATTGTATGATTCCTTTTTCACTATTAAAAATTGCACACACATTTTTGCATAACTTGTCTACAAAATCTTCTTTTTCGCTTTGGTCTTGGAGAGATATATTCAGTTTAATAATGTGCTCATCCTTTATATACTCTTCATATCTCTCTTTTGAGACATCTAAAAATGATTTGACCTCTTTCTTTTTCTTTAACCTTGAAAATATATAGTTGTAATTCAATTCTCTTTCTGGTTTTTTTAGCAAAAAATAACCAGAACCTACTTCTTCTCCATCACCGCCGTGATAATCAGAATCTTGTATAAATTGTAAAAGGTTAGCTCTTGGCGCGGTAATATTTGGCAACAACTGGGATTTTACATATTCCTTTGTACCTATTTTATTTATACCCAAGCATAACAACCTGTCATCACCTAATATATTCAATCGTTCTTGTCCGAAGGCTTTCACCTCCCTAATTAATCCAGAACTTGAATCTGCATGTGGTGCATAAATAAAACAATCTGATTTAAATCGATCATTAATTAGTTTGAACAGATCTGTTGATTTTTGATCCAGAATGAAACCTTCTAATCCATAATTATCTTTAATTTTTCCATCAGTAATTTCTTCTAAGAAATTGGACACATCATCAGGATCTACATTTTCTTTAAATACTATGGTATAATGTATACCAGGATAAGCCTTAAGCTCGATAGCCATTAAGAGTCTCAC
>JAZGGS010000429.1:0-3173 GCA_036480595.1 Ignavibacteriaceae bacterium | reverse complement strand
CCCTTAACACTTGCATAATCGGAATTATAGAAAACAACATAATCCTGTGAAAGATAACTTACCTGCAGAGTTGACAGGAGATCGGTAATATCTTTATACCACGCCGTAACATCCAGAGCCCATGTTTTACTCAACCCGTAATTAATTCCGGCCTCAAAGGAGATTGTCTTCTGGGCTTTTACATCGGGATTGCCGATTAGCGGAAGTGAAGTGCTTATATCCTTCTTATTGTTATAGTACAAGGAGTTGTAATCAGGAATTTGAAAAAAGTGACCGTAAGAAAAATGTAAAACCGCATTATCGGTAATTGGATGGGCTAAACCTATTCTCGGGCTGAGCTGGGTTTTAGGTTCAACTTCCACTTCATCTGCAAGCACCCAGTTATTGTTTTCATCAAAGTAACCGAACCTGTTTATATCGGGCCACATTGTTGCTTTTGGGTCTACATAATCATAACGCAATCCAACGTTTACTATCAGGTAATCATATTCAATTTTATCCTGGAGATAACCAGCGAACTCAAATGGTGTACGTGTATACCTGTCAACAAATTGTGCACCTGAAGGCCATGGCTGAGATTCTTCATACACATTAATTTCATGCCCGACAAGTTCCAGTCCGCCCTTAAATTGGTTATGAGTGTTTGCCTGTAAAGTTGCATCAACTTTGCCGCGCAGAGTAATCGTATTATTATCTGCATACTCGGAGTCATCCCCATCAACATAAAAATAAACTGTTTCCCCGGTTCTGCCCATCTTATAATCCCCCGGTAATTTATCACCAACACTTTCAATTGTATTATTTTCAAAACGGGATAGATTTGCTACATAAAAAAACTCGCTGTTAATTGTATGCGTGAAGTTTAATCCCTGGCGGTTAGATTTTATTTCTTTATGAGTTTGATGATCACTACGGTATTTCCATGGATGACTGTATCCCTGATATTCCCGGTTTGTCAACTGACCGGTAAAAGAAAATTTAATTGTCGGGCTGGCAAAGTAAGTTAATTTAGCTAAACCGTCTCCCTCCACATTATACCCGTGCGGCAGATAGCTATCCTCATTTCTGTAAACACCAGATAACAAAAAGGTCAACTTCGGAAGGATAGGTCCGCTCAATGATGCTGTCATCCTGCCCGGTATAGGAATTGCCTGCTGATTGTACATGGTTTTATTTTCATATACATTCTGATCCTGTACACCAGGAAAAGGATTGGCAGATCTGTATGGTGATTTATTCAGCATCGGAGAAGTATATTCCAATTTCCCGTTGAAAGTTTCGCCTCCATCTTTCGTAACTATGTTAACAATGCTCGACATAGCTCCTCCGTATTCGGCATTAAAAGTCCCGCTGATAACAACCATTTCATTAATTGCATCTTTATTAAGTGCATTGCTAAAACCACTATATAAAGGATCATCCAACTTCACACTATACAGAGGATCATCCACTCTAACACCGTCAACCATAAAAGCAATTTCACCGGCTCTTCCACCCCTAACATGCAGTTGCCCGTCGGCGTCGGTGGAGAAACCGGCTTTGGTAGTTAGAATATCCTGAACACTGTTAACCGGCATATTTTGAATTTCTTCCGAACTAATAATTGCTAATTTTGATGTAACATCCTTTTGTATCAGGGGGCGCTCGGCAATAACAACAATTTCTTCATCCATTTCCAGGATTTGCTCTTCCATTAAAATTTCTAGACTTGTTGTAAGGTCGGCAACAACACGCACATTGTTAATAATGTAAGTTTTGTAACCCATCATAGAAACTTTAACGGTATAAGTTCCGGGAGGAATGTTAAGGATGAAAAACTCACCATTAATGTTGCTGGCAGTACCAAGGTTAGTACCTTCAATAATAATGTTACAGCCGGGTAATGGTTCGATTGTGGCAGCATCTTTAGCCGTTCCGGAAATTTTGCCTGTTGTGCCTGCATAAAGAAAGGCAGACATACCAAGAAGTAAAGTTAAAATGAAGGACACTACCGGTTTTCTAAAATAATTTTCCACAGGAATTCTCTCCTAAAGATCAAATATTAATCTCAAAATTATTTTGCTCTTCAAATAAAAAAACCTTCCGAAGATCCGTGAGCAGCAATATTATATCACTAAAGCTCCTCCGGAGAATGAGCTTTGTAATCTAGAAGTACTCCAATTACAGACCTTCGAAAGGTTTTGCATATCTATATAATATTAAGTTAATGCTTACTTCATCAGCATCATCTTTTTACTTATTACATAACCTCCAGAGTGTATAGAGTATAGATAAACACCGGAAGGTACAGTGTTACCAAGTTCATCTTTTCCATTCCATTCTACCGAGTAATGACCGGCTGATTGAAACCCGGAAACAAGTGTTTTTATTTTCCGTCCCAGCAGGTCGTGAATAGTTAACGAAACATGGTTCCCGGTGGATAGTTTGTAAGAAATCCGGGTTGAAGGATTAAACGGATTAGGATAGTTCTGTTCCAGTGCAAATTCTTCCGGTAAGCTTCCATTTGAATTATCTTCAACAGATGTAGTCAGATCATTCACAACTATGTTATCGAAATAACCTGGAATTCCATCAACACCATCCATTTGAAAGCTGTATAGACCAAATTGACCGGAATCCATCTGGTCAACACCTGTATCGTATATAGGACAACCGAGTAACATCTGACCATCAAAATAACACCAAAAAGCAGTTGTAGTATCATTGATGGTACGCACTTCAACTTTCATATGATGCCAGCCATCTACCGTAGGAATACCTCCCGGAACACTATCAGCAATGAATTCGTGATGAAAAGTATACTCGAAAGTCGTCATGTCCAGAATATTGTTGTATAAACGAAAACGAGGTCTGGGTATAGTATCAAAATCGGCTGCAAGTTTAATGTATGTTCCTAATGCACTATCGCTATAAACAGCCAATCCAGTATATGCTGAACCGCCGGGATCATTAGTATAACAATAAACGTCCCCTTCTATTGAATAGTTTTGTAAACTTGTTGCACCAGCTAATATAATAGAAGCACCACTATATGAAGCATCGATATCTTGAACAAGGCCTATGTAATTACCACCATTTGCAAGAGGTTCGGGTGCAGTAGCCATTGTAACTGCTGTTACATTTTCTTCACCTGCACGATATACTCCCCAATCCGGGCTTGCAGTACCTGATTC
>JAZGGS010000428.1:0-4080 GCA_036480595.1 Ignavibacteriaceae bacterium | reverse complement strand
TTTTTATTTTATATTACTTACTAAGAGGTATCTTTAAATAACATAAGCGGAAACAAAAATGAGAAGAATTATCACACTCCTCCTAGTCTGTTTAAGTGCTTGCCTATTAACTTTCTGTTCTACATCCGATGAAAATAAACCTCCGAATATTCTCTTTATTGCTGTTGACGATTTACGTCCAGAGCTGGGGTGTTACGGAAAAGAATACATTAAGAGTCCGAGCATAGACCGCTTGGCAGAAAACGGAATTGTATTTACTCAATCTTTTTGTCAATCGGCTGTCTGTAATCCATCACGTGCAAGTTTGTTAACCGGGCTGCGTCCTGACCGAATTAAGGTTTGGGATCTGCGAACTGATTTTAGAGATACATCTCCCGATGTTGTTACTCTGCCACAACATTTTAAGAATAATGGTTACCACACTGTTGGTATTGGTAAAATATATCATAATACTCTTCCGGATAGTCTATCATGGAGTGAACCGAAACTGCATATTAAAGGATATCCTTTTGATCCGGATGCAGTTTACCGCAATGAAAAAAATGTAGCTTCCCTCGAGGAACGAAAACAAAAGATAATTGCCGAAGGAAAAGAACAAAGATATATTGACCGCATAGGTGAGTGGTATTTGAAGGATGTTGCTTATGAAATCGTTGATGCTCCCGACGATGTTTATTTTGATGGTGCTCAAACCGATGTTGCAATTGGGAAGATTGAAGAATTGGCAAATAAAGAGAAACCGTTTTTCTTTGCTATAGGTTTCTATCGTCCACATTTACCTTTCAATGTTCCAAAAAAATATTGGGATATGTATGAAAGAGAAAATATACCCTTAGCAGAAAATGATTACATTCCCAAAGATGCTCCGATAATGGCAATAAACAACCTAAGGGAGTTAAGAGGATACACAGATTTTAAAACTATTCCTCATCCCGGTGATGGACAACTAAATAATAATCAAACACGCGCGCTAAAACATGGTTACCTGGCATCTGTAAGTTATATTGATGCACAAATCGGAAGACTAATAAATAAATTAAAGGAACTTAAGATTGATGATAATACAGTAGTTGTTTTATGGGGAGATCATGGATGGAAACTAGGTGAACACGGCAGCTGGTGTAAAATGACAAATTATGATATAGATACTAAAGCACCATTAATTTTTTCTACACCTAAATTAAAAGGGAAGAGTATTAAGAGTAAGCGATTGGTTGAGTTTGTTGATATCTATCCCACACTTTGCGAGTTAGCCGGAATACCAATTCCCGAAACATTGGAAGGGATAAGTGCTGTTCCACTTTTTGAAAATCCAGACCGCCAATGGAAAAAAGCAGCGTTCAGTCAATTTCTTCGTAAGGGAATTTGGATTGCTCCTGATGGAATTGAATATATGGGTTATTCAATTAGAACTGAAAAATATCGTTACACTGAATGGGTAAATTGGGAGAGTAATGAACTGGCTGCTATTGAGTTATACGACCAAACATTGGATCCTAATGAAAATGTCAATATAGCAGGCATTGAAGAAAATAAGTCAATCATAAAAAAACTTTCGGAAAAACTTAAATTGGGTTGGCGTTCTGCCTTACCGGATTAAATAATGATAGAATTATTACAAAGGTTTTTAATTTCTGTTTCTCTGTTCGAGGTTTCCTTTCAATATTAGATCGAATAGAAATAAAAGTCCTACCTTTATCATTGGTTGTGAAATAAATCCAAACTCAGTCTCCTCAATTTGGGCATTTAGCATGCCACTCTCTCTCGATTTCAAAATCACATCGAACTAAGACCAGGTAGGAGTCCCGTTCTTAAAAAGAAATCGGTTTCTGATTTTTTTTCACCATCTATGATTACATAATTTTTAATCTACCGGATGATTATTAAACCATTCCTGTGCCTTAGCATACCCTTTATCAATACTTGCTCTCATATTATTCGGGTCGAAGGCTAAACCATTTTCTGCTAATTTTTCATTGGGGCGTATCCAATCGAGTATTTTTTCCGAGTTAAGAAGTTTTGCAATTTTATAATCATTAGCGCCAACATCTTCTGAAAACAAATCAATAGTTCTTTTGGCAATACCAATTAAGTCAGTATAATTGTCTGTTGAAATAACTTCGGATTCTGCAGATAAAATAATACTATATATTCTATCAGCACCACAGTCTAGAGCCGCTCTAACCGGAAGATATTCTCGAACTCCACCATCTACATATTGATAGTTTCCAATTTTAACTGGTTCCATAAATACAGGCTGGTGAGCAGAAGCTCTTACTGCATCAATAAACTTTTCTCTTTCATTTGTTTCTATTTTAATTACATCATATTCATTGATGGAATGAAGAGCATTTGTATTAGTAAAATAAGTAATTTTCCCGGACTGCAAACAAACTGTTGAAATATAAAACTCTTTACCCGAGTTCATAATTCTATCAAAAACATTCTGGGTTATTGTATCTTCAAACAGTCTTTTAAGAGGATCAGCATTATATAAATATCCATCCTTTGCAGCCTTGATAATTGATCTTTGTTTAATAATATCATTTGTAAAACTGTTACTATAAATGTTTGATAGTGCAGGTATATCATTAATAACAGCTAACGGGAGAATTAAAGCACCGGTGCTGGTTCCACAGAAAATCTGAAAGTCAAGATTATTGACATTAGTATAAATATATTTTAAAACACCTACAGCAAATGCTCCTTTACATCCGCCGCCACTTATTACTAAAGCATTCTTACTCATATACTCCTCCTTTAGAATCTTGTTAAAAGAGTAAAGTTAAATCAATTCCAACACCTGAAGTTATGTACCATTCATTTTTCCAGAATTCTCTACCATATTTCAAAACTATAATTAAACCGGCATCTATTAGAAAGCCAGTTTCCAGGACTTTAGTGTTGCTATTTTGAAATAAAAATGAAGTGGTCCAAAAAATCTTTCCAAGAATAATATTTTCAAATTTTAGAAAATCTCTAGCTAACCTTATATTAATAATCGGCCCTATTTGACCGCTCCACACAGGATTCTTATACACGGCCCCAATATTTAATCCGGTTCCTAATGTATTATCAAACCAATAATAAATTGGTTGGAAAGTAGCTGTAAAATAATATAAAACAGTGTGGTTTCTTTTAATGAAACCTTGTGAGACAATCATGGGATAACTTATTTCCTGTTCTTCGCTAACTTTGGTTTCCTTTTCAATTAAGAGGATATTCCCATTGGTTATAAATTCTTTTTCATTACCATATAAAGTTTTGATTTTTATTTTGTAATTACCGCTCTCCCAACCAGAATTTGTTTGCCAATCATACCATCCTCTTACTGTGCCTGGTTGATAATTCAGAGTAATATTTTGCCATTCTCCGTTGTTTACAGAGAAAAAAATATTCACAGGACCAAGAGGTCTTTCTGAAACATCTTCCCACGCAATTGAAATTCTATCCCCCAGTTCATATTCAACATTTACATTTGGCGAATTAATTTCAATATTTTGAGATAGAGCATTTGTACAAGAGAAAATGAAAAATAGTATTGCAATTTTTTTCATTTGAAAAACCCTCATAGATGTTGAATTGTGAATACGAAAAAATAATTTCAATCTACTCTACGCCTTGGGGGAAGCACAATATTCTGGAAGGAATTTAAGAGTAACGTTATTCTATACGTTTCACTCAAGGGATAGATATAAATCTGAAGTATAAATTGGTAAAACTATTTGATAAAAGCAACTATTCGTTAACGATAGGCAAGTAAAAAAAATCCCTACCAACTTTCATTAATAGGGGTTATTAATAATTTGATATTTCTTATCTTACTTCATCAACATTTATCCGCCGCAGTGTTTAACGAAGGAGGACCATCTTGTGACAACATTTCCTGCACAACAAGAATATCAGGATTTACTGAACTCATCACAATCCTGAAGTTTGGATTTCTCGCAGTTGTATCGTTACCCGGATAATTTAGAATGTTCTAAGTGGCTATTACGCAATTATCTTGTGAGTAACTAACAATAGAAGTAATACATAATAAAATTATTAAAGAACCTAACTTCATTTTTAATTCTCCCT
>JAZGGS010000427.1:0-2199 GCA_036480595.1 Ignavibacteriaceae bacterium | reverse complement strand
GTTCATATAATGATAAGCAAACACCGAACAACCAACCGGGGCTACACCTATGGTTTTATCTTGAATATCCAGTTCCTGAACCACTTCCATCAACACCCTGTGAACCACACTATGTCCGCATCCGGGGCAATAGTGGAAGGGTAAATCCGTCAGAGTATCCGGTCTGCAATAAACCTGGTCCATTTCTTCAATTGTTGGTCTTTCAAACGACATAACTATCTCCTAAACTTGAAGTAAACTTTGTTTTTCAACTATCATTTCTATCTCTTCAACTATCTCTTCGGGAGTTGGAATCATTCCTCCCATTCTTCCTTTAAAATGGACAGGCACTTTACCTTCAACTGCCAGCTTAACATCCTGAACCATCTGTCCGGCATTCATTTCAACAGACATCATAAAATCTACTTTTTCTGCAAGTTCCTTTATTCTCTTAGTAGGAAATGGGTAAAGTGTTATCGGTCTTAGTAATCCAACCTTAATACCTTTTTCACTTGTAATATCAACTACCTTCTGGCAAATTCTTGATGATAAACCGAATGCAACAAGCACTATATCTGCATCATCAATCATAATTTCTTCGTAGCGAACTTCCTCTTGTATTTTTTTATATTTTTCCTGGAGTTGATGGTTTATATCTTCCATCTCTTCGGGCTGAATATATAAAGAAGTTATTATGTTATGATCCCTGGTTTTAGGTTTACCGGTTGTAGCCCAGGGTGTTTCCGGTTTTGGAAGCGAGCCTTCCTCGGGAAGTATAACTTTTTCCATCATCTGACCAAGCGCACCGTCAGTAAGTATCATTGCAGGATTTCTGTATTTTTCTGCAAGGCGGAATGCATCAAAGACAAAGTCTGCCATCTCCTGTACGGAAGAAGGAGCGAGAACAATTAAGTTATAGTCTCCGTGTCCACCACCTTTTGTAGCCTGGAAATAATCACTCTGCGATGGTTGGATAGTTCCTAATCCGGGACCGCCTCGGACAACATTTACTACAAGACAGGGAAGTTGTGCTGAAGCCATATAAGAAAGTCCTTCCTGCATTAAACTTATACCAGGACTGGATGAAGAGGTCATTACACGTGCACCGGCACCCGCGGCACCGTATATCATATTGATGGATGCAATTTCACTCTCTGCCTGCAGTACTAAACCATGACGCTTTGGGATTTCCCGTTCAAGGTATTCAAGTATTTCAGATTGAGGAGTGATGGGATAGCCAAAGTAGGCATCGATGTTAGCGCATATAGCAGCTTCAGCCAGCGCTTCGTTTCCCTTCATTAACCTGGCTTCACCCTTATTATTTATTTTTTCTTCCATAATTAAAAACCTTTATGCAAAAATTAGTGTTTCCAGTTTAGCCGACTTTTTTCTCTGCCGTTTTTTTTACTGGTTTCGGCTGCCGGTAAACAGTTATTGCCGCTTCCGGGCAAACGAGTGCACAGTTTACGCAACCGGTACATTTATCCCCTATTAGTTCTACAAACCTGTAACCCTTATCGTTAAACTGCGTGGATAATTGAAGGCTATCTTGAGGACATACAATTATACAAAGTTCGCAGCCCTTGCATATCTTGCCATCAATTTCTACTGTTCCTTTAATCATTCTACTATTTGATTAATGATGAAAAAAGCTTTTTGTTGTTTGCACAGCGCAATATATATGCCAGCACAAACAATACTTCTATACGAATTTAAACAAAATTCTATATAAATATTATCATTTTTAAGAAGAAAGGATATTTTATTATTCCTAATTTCGAGAAGCAAGAAAAAAGGGTGATTTGCAGTTATTATTCAAGTTCATCTAGGTAATAATGTAAAAACCGGGATATTATTTTATCTTACTTCTAAGAAGCTGTTATTCTCAAAAAAAGATAAATTTTCGGGCTGTACTCGTTCTTTACTATTACTAAGTTCTGACTCCTGGCTTCTTACTTCTTCCAGGTAAACCTAACTCTGCTTAAACAAATCTTATTGTTTCTCCCTTGGAATAGATTTAAGTTTATTTAAAGAATAATTGATTAGTAAAGTTTAGTCATAATTTTAAAAACATTTTAATACTATTCTATACGCGAAGGAGCAGTTATGAAGAAAATTTACACACTGTTTTTCATCATATTAATAAACCTGCCGTTATTTGCCCAAGCTGCCGCAGATAAATTTACTGTTCAGGATTTCTACTTTTATTCCCGGTTTAAC
>JAZGGS010000426.1:0-4680 GCA_036480595.1 Ignavibacteriaceae bacterium | reverse complement strand
GGTGGAGATTCCTTACAAGGAAGATACCACTATTATAATTTACATCCTTTTTCTCTTGCCGAGATGCCTAATATTGAAAATAATTTTTTACCACTTGAAGAACTACCTATTCATTCAAATTATTATTTGAATGAATTTGAGGTGCTGCTTAAGTTTGGTGGTTTCCCTGAAGTATTATTAAAACAGAATTCAAGAGCGCTGAGAAGATGGCACAATGAAAAGTTAGAGAGACTCTTTCGTGAGGATATTCGTGATGTTGAGAACATTAGAGATATTAATAGTATGAAACTGCTTGGTGATTTGCTACCTGCAAAAGCGGCTAATCCGTTATCGATTAATGCAATCAGGGAAGACCTGGATGTAAGTCACAGAGCTATTACAAACTGGTTATCTATTCTTGAACACTTTTATTACCATTATAGAATCCACCCTTTTCATTCCAGCAAAGTTCGTTCGTTAAAAAAGGAAGCCAAGCTCTATCTTACAGATTGGTCGGAAGTTGAAAACGAAGGATCAAGATTTGAAAATCTAATTGCTTCACATCTCCTGAAATTTGTAGAATATATTAAGCAGTCAGAAGGCTATAATATTAATCTAAATTATCTACGAAACGTAGATAAAAAGGAAGTTGATTTTTTGGTAAGTGTTAATAATAAGCCCTGGTTTGCTGTAGAAGCGAAATTAAATGACTCAATTCCATCATCTAATCTTTTCTATTTCAAAGAAAGATTAAATATCACTTTTGTATATCAGGTTCTACAAAAGAGTAAAATTGATATTATGAAAAATGATATTCGTGTAATTTCGGCAGATAAGTTTTTAACAGGTTTAGTTTGATTTTGTAGAAATGGTTGAAAACTAATTTCGCTTTTCAAATCGGTGTTTAACTCTTCACATCTCTTGATGAAGCAGAAAACCGGCTGCATACAATTAAAGCTGTTATGGTTGCTACTTTGGGATAGTAAAGAGTTGAATTGAATAATGAATATCGATTAACGAATGATAAATATCGAATCAATTAGTCCCTCTTTCTAAACTTCGAAATTCTTCCATAGCAATGCCTTTTGAATAAAATCGGTTTCTTTAATTACTATTCGATTAGTAGATCAAAACGCCTGGTTATACTGGAAGTAAAAACCGCTGCTATTTTTTCCAAAACCTATATCAACTCTCAGATCCCATAATTCGGTTTCATCAATTCTAAATCTTATTCCTGCACCAACAGAATATTTAAATTTACTCACTTCGAATTTTGAAATTTTGTTTGCCACATCTCCAACACCTGCAAATCCAACCAACCCAAACCGCCACCAGACCCTAACCCGATATTCCAATTGTGTAGCAAAGTAATGGTTGTCACGATATCTGCCCCTGAAATAGCCCCGCATAATGTTATCACCGCCAAGTTGCGGGATATCATAAAATGGTGTGGAACCGCCCACAAAATTATAAAACATCTGCAAAGCAAGAACCTGATCATCAGCGACTTTCAAATATTTTCTTAAATCAATAAATGTTTTGGTGTAGTTATAATCACTGCCCAAAAATTCTGAAAAGATTGCAGTGGCAATTTCATAATAACCACCGCTTGCCGGGTAGAAAATATTGTTTCTCGAATCATAGGTTAATACCATTCCCAAACCTGAAGTTAATCCGCCTTCTCCGCCCACCACGGTTCCTTGCAGCAAGTATGGATTATCCCGCGCATCTACCACATCAAAATTCCTTAATTCATAAACAATACCCAGTTTCACATAATGAAAGATTTCCGATTGGAATTTTAAAAAGATAAAAGAATTCCTTGCTTCATAATTCGGTTCGGCGATCTCTTCAGTATCATTGCCAATACCATAATACTTGTCTATTATCTTAGCATAATTCAACTCAGATGCGATGAGATATCTATCATTATTAAAATATATTTCAGGAGAGAGAGAAAAATCGTATTGTTTGTTTAATGTATAATACACCGAAGCAGTTATGCTTGAGGGTCTGCTGTTTACAGGTTCAGATAATTTAAATGATAAAATTACCATTGCTCCAAATGCAAGCTTTGTTTCAGGAGTATAAAAGGCAAATGGAATTGGGAACCAGGAGACTCCCTTTGCATCGGATGAATCACTCTCCTGCGCAATTGTATTCTGTAAGGAAGAGAGGAATAGCATAATACAAAGCGCTGAATGTAGGATATTTCTCTTCATAACAACGAGGATAATTAAAATGCTTGATTTATACTAAAATATATTCCATGAGTTCCTCTGCCAAATCCCACATCAAATCTGAGGTCTAGTTTCTCCAATTCATCAATTCTGAATCTTATTCCTGCACCATAAGATGGTTTTATTGTTGAAATCGTAAATTTTGAAACTCCTGAAGCAACGTCACCTACACCACCAAAGAACACCAATCTGAATTTCCACCACAATGGTGTTCTGTATTCAGCTTGAAGAACATAGTATGTTCTATCTCTGTACCTGCCCATTATGTAGCCGCGCATTAATCTATCTCCACCCAGTAAAGCTAAATCGTAAAACGGTGGGGCTGCTGTTTCAATCATAATGTAGGTTTGCACTGCCAAAATATGCCGGTGAGAAACTTCAAAAAATCTTCTGAAATCAAATATATACTTGTTGTAGTTAAAGTCGCTACCTATTTTATTTTGGAAATAAGTAACGCTGAATTCATAGTAACCACCGGAATGCGGATAATAAATATTATCTCTTGAATCCCAGGTTACAACTACACCTAAACCCGAAGTGGTACCCCCTTCACTGCCGGGAAGTTCACCAGATTCTAAAAAAGGATTACCTAATTTATCTGCAACATTCATATACCTGTATTCGTATATGGCACCTAATTTCAGTTCATCATAAAATGCTTCTGTGAGAAGTTTAAGATTAAAAATGAAATTCTGTTGAAAATATTTATCGTTTTCTATTTCCGGTGTGCTTTTGCCAACGCCGTAAAACCTGTCGAAGACTTTACCATAATTGAATTTGAACCACACTTTAAATTTATCTTCATTAAAATAAACTTCGGGCATTAAAGTAAAGTCGTACTGATTGTTGACAGTGTAGTAACCGGATCCTGTAATATTTGAAGGCTTTAATCCCGGTTTATCTGAAAACTTAAAAGAGATCACTCCTCCTGCACCAAATGCAAGGTCTGTTTCGGGAGTATAAAATATAAATGGATAAGCAAACCAGTTTACACCGCCAACACCTATTGTATCAGGCAGATCTTCTTCCTGTGCATAAGCTAGCTGTGTTAACAGAAGAATTAACAATAATGTTTTAAAATTATTTCTAATCAAATTTATAAACAGCATCAATCAAAAAAATAATGTGGGTATAAGTTAGGCATTCATTGTTCAAAAATAAATAATCCTCTGCAAGTGCAATGGAGATGAGCACAAATTATTATAGAAACGGATTTTGTGCTATTGCTTACTATTTATGAAACCCCGTTAAAAAAATTCTGTTGGTATTTTTTTTATTCTGACACAGTATGATTTTCAGCTTCTTCCATCTCTTCTTTAGTAATCCAGCCGCCGCCGAGAGCTTTGTATAATTTAACGTAAGCATTAAGATAATCTTTCTTCACTTCCGAAAGTTCCAGCTCTGCATTAAATGAAGAGCGCTGCGACTCGAGTACTTCGAGATAACTTGTTACACCTTGATCGTATCTTTGCAGGGAAAGGTTCTCGGCATTTTTTGCTGCATTAAACTGTCTCTGCTTTGCAGCAAGTTGTCTTTTATATGTTTCCACTTCAATCAATGCATCTTCAACTTCTCTGAATGCATTAAGAACAGTGTTCTCATATCTATAAAATGCCTGTTCTGTTCTTGCTTCTTCAATTTCAACTCTTAAGGTATTTTTATTAAAGTTAAATAACGGACCAAGCAATCCGCCGCTTAAAGACCAGGCAGCACCACCGTCAGTCAAAGTTGACAGATCACCACTTGCAAGACCTAAGATCCCGGTTAAACTTATTGAAGGAAACATCTTTGCAACCGCAACACCTATGTTAGCGTTTTGTGCCATAAGTAAATATTCGGCTTCTGCAATATCCGGTCTGCGGACTAACAAATCCGAAGGCAAACCTGCTGGAATGTCCGGAGGAATTATCTGATTGGGTGGAGGATGACCCAGTTCAATTTCGCCGGGTAATTTGCCGAGTAATATTCTTAATGCATTTTCAGTTTGTGCGGCAAGACGTTCGAAAACCGGGATGGCAACCGCGGCAATTTCTTTTTGGATTTGTGATTGATTAAGATCAATTTCAGCAACTATTCCTTTATCAAAACGATGCTGGATTATATTAAGACTCTTTTCCCGCGCAGCAAGTGTATTATTGGCAATTTCCAATCTCTGCCTATAATCTAACAAGAGGAAGTACGTACTTATAACTTCAGATATTAAACTGATTTGTACTGTTCGCAATGAAAATTCCGAAGCAAGCAATTGTGCTCGTGCAGATTCAGTTGCTCTTCTAAACTTACCCCAAAAATCAATTTCCCAGCTTAGAACAGGACCGATAAAAAAGCTATTATTTATTTCCGAACTACCTAATGATTTACTTATCAGGTTACTTCTAGAAGCGTCACCCTGAATGCCAAGCTTCGGATACTGGTCTGCTCCGGTAAAACCAAGGTTCGCACGTGCTTCCTCAATACGGCT
>JAZGGS010000425.1:0-15688 GCA_036480595.1 Ignavibacteriaceae bacterium | reverse complement strand
TCCCATAATTTCCACGATTTCACTAAATCCCTTATACACAAAAAGAATAATTTTTATATCCTGATTGTAATTTTTTATATCTCTTAAGAAACCATTAAGTAAAATTATGTCACCAATTGCAGGAACTGTTAAAATACCGATTTTTTCAATATTCTTTGGAAGTTGTTTTTTCTTGCTAAATAAATTTAGCACAAACAGAATGAGTACACCCAGGTATCTATCCAGCAACTTAAAAGTTTTTTTACCTCTCACATTCATCATATTAAGAATATCGAAGCTTTAATAAAACAGTAATACGGAACTTTAATTAAATATATCATAGAAGAATTTTGATTTATAAGAGATCTTTAATCATTAAAGAGAATAAACTGTATCCTTATAAATAATTTATATTTCTTATTTACTCAGAAACCATACAAACATGTAAATAATTAACAAGCCATTCATACACTATTGTAACTTTAAACATATGTGTTGTTTCTATAATTAAAATCTTTTCTTAAATAACTTCCTGAAACAAGCCAATATATTTGGTTCTAAAAACATCTAAGGAAAATGTTGTTTCAATCTTTAACCTTGCATTCAATCTTATTTGCTGAAGTTGTTCTGTATGCAAATTATTAATACAATATTCAACAATCTTTTTTAATTCTTCAGGTTTATTAGGGTCACATAAAAACCCATTTTTTTTGTTATCAATTAATTCCATTGGCCCACCTAAATTGGCAGCAATAACTATTTTTCCAAAAGACATCGCTTCTGCAGTCGTAAGTGAAAATGCTTCAGGAATGCGCGAGTAGTTTATTACTATATTGAGTGGGGAGTATATCTCAGATTTTGTTTTAATATTTCCTGGGAATTTAATTTTTTCATCAACATTATGAGATTTAATATAATTCTTCAATTCATTAAAATAAATTACAGAATCTGGATCAACACTTGTTGAACCGATAATTGAAATCATAACATCCTTTCTATCTTTTATTATTGGTATCAATGCTTCCAATATCTGATCAATACCTTTCAATCTTAAAATACTCCCAACAATTCCGATGTTAATTACATCGTTAGCAGTATATTTTTTTCCTATCATTAGTGCAGGTATCTGGACACCATTATGGATAACAATAATTTTTTCAAACAGGTTATTTTTTACGAATGTTTTTGTTTTATTAGCTACAGTTTGTGAAACGCATACCAACCTTTCCGCGAATCTAGCAAGATAAGCAGTAATTTTTGTCTCGACAGATAACTTGTCGTAAATAAAATGCTGAATTATAATAAATTTTATGTTTGTTAATTTTGAAAGAGGGAAAGTATATAGCCCGGCAAAATTACCATTGGCTAAAATCAAGTCGATTTTTTCTGATTTTATAATTCGGTAGAGTTTGGGTAAAGAAGTTAATATGCCCATCAAAATTTTGAATTTGTTTAGCAGACTCCAATGGGTTGCCGTTTTAAATAATTTTTTCAAACTCCTTAATTCATATACTTCAATTAAGTTTTTTTTAAAAATTTTTGATGCATTACCTGGTGGAGAGGTGATAATTATTTTAAATTCTTTTTTGGTTAAGGCTAAATCTAGTAGTACCTGCTCTCCACCACCCCAGCTTTCCATAACAGAAATGCATAATATCTTTTTTCGATGTGATTCCAATTATTCTCTAAATTGTTATCTTACAATATCTGGCTATAATTATTTTATTACAATTATTATTTGCATAAACCTGCGTAAATGAAAATATCTATTATCACGCCCACTTATAATTCGGAAAAAGTAATTGAGCAATGTGTTTCTTCGTTACTAAACCAAACCTATACTGATTTTGAACATATTATTGTTGATAATGTAAGCTCAGATTCTACAGTAAGTACTATTCAAAATGTTTATAAAGATCACAGCAAAATAAACAAACTAAAAGTTATTTGTGAAAAAGATAATGGAATAGCCGAAGCATTTAATAAAGGAATAAATAATAGCGATGGCGATATAATTGGAATACTTAACAGTGATGACTACTATTATAATAAAAATGTACTTGATTTAGTGAGTGAAGCATTTCAAGATGATGAAATCATTTTTGTTCATGGTAATATTTATTTTGAAGATCCGCTTTATGGTTCTAATATTAGAAAACCGCTTTTGTGCCCTGTTACTGAAGCTATGCCTTATAATCATCCTACAATATTTTTTAGAAAAGAAGTTTACAAGCAGCACGGTTTTTTTGATACCGGTTATAAATTAGCGATGGATTTTGAATTTATCTGTCGTCTTTCTAAATCAATAATTGATTTTAATAGCAGAGGGTATTATTTAGATGGCAAGCCACTCGTAACAATGGTTGCCGGTGGAGCTTCCTGGAAAAATGAGTTGGAATCCATTGAAGAAACGAGAAAGGCATTGAGGAAATATGACTATTGGAATTTTGATGCAAAGAAAAATTACATTTTGAGGAAGCTGCGTACAAAAATAAAATCCTGGTTATCAGTAATAAAAATGGAAAATGTAGTTACCTGGTGGCGCAATAGAAAGTGGGAAAAATAAAATGGAGGTGCTGAAACCACTTTATTTTTTAATATATTCTCAGCAGTTTTTTAACAAATCTGACAAATTTTTCCCTCATACCAAAACGGTGAACAGTTTTTGTTTCGTATAAATCCGTCTTCATATTTCTTATAACTTCTGGTGGATGTGATAACGGAAATTCCATTTCTACTAATGGGAGATTGGAAAAAGGATGATCCTTCTCGGCTGTGTGGGTTGAATCAACACCGAAACCAATATTTGAAATAAGATTTTTTGAAGGGATAATATTCAATTTGTTATTTACCCAGCCTGCAAAGAGCCATTGGTAGGCCCAGGTATTAATTTTTCCATCATATACTTCCTGTAAAATTGTGTTCCAGTAATGAACTGATTTTGGATCTTTAACTATTTCAAGAAGAAAGCCGGAATTTTTTAGCTTGGGCCATTTTTTCATTTCCAAATCATAGTGCTGCCACGCTCTTCGCCAGGTAGCCCAGCCCCATATATGATTAAAAGAAGTAAAATAATAGCTGTATTCTGCAATATTACTTCTTCTAAAAAAATTATTTCCTGAAATCATCATAACTCTTTCATCTTCCCGATATTTTTGGAGGAGTTCTTCACAATATTGAAAAAAAGTGAGGTGGGGAAGGCAATCATCTTCAAGAATTATTGCTTCTTCAGTATTTTCAAATACCCAGCTTATTCCCGATGAAATTCTTTTTTTGCAGCCCAGGTTAACATCTGAATAATTTTTATAAACCTTGCATTCCCAATCAACAGTTTCTATAATATTTCTTGTAAGTATACATCTTTCATTTTCTCCCGGTCTTGTTTTTCGCGGTCCATCAGCAATTACGTACAACGCCGTGGGCTTAACATTTCGGATTTCTTGAAATATTCGTTTTGTTAGTTCAGGTCTGTTGAATATAATTAATACAACCGGCGTTGTTATTTTTGTGTTCTTATACATTGTATATTATAATATGAAATAATTATTATTCTAATTTACTGATGAAATGTAAAATATGTGCTGCTAAGGCAATAAAAGTTTTCTGGGCAAGAGTAATGAACAACTATGATGTAGAATATTTTAATTGTGATGACTGTGAATGCTTATTTACTGAGAATCTATATTGACCTGATGAAGCATACGAACGAGCATTTAATATTTCTGATAGAGAAATAATTTCACGAAATCAACATTTCACAAAATTGTGCAGATACATGTTATTTATTTATTTATTTGCAAAATAGAATGCAAGGCAAAATCTGGGGCGACCATCTGTTATTAAAAAAACGAGAAGGAATGCAATAGTCCGATGACTGTAAAAATTGCCTTAACTAAATTATCAAACCTGTTTAAATTTATTATTTTACTTCTTATCATTTTTATTATAAGGTTGAAAAAAAATGAAATTTTGCCAGGCACACTTTTAATTATTCGACTCGATGTTATCGGAGATTATGTTTTGTTCAGAAATTTCCTGGAGGTTGTGCGTAAAAGCGAACGATTTGGGAAATATAATATTACTCTTTGCGGAAATATTATTTGGCGAGATCTTGCAGAAGAATTAGACAGTGATTTTGTCGATACGTTTATCTGGATTGATAGAAGGAAATTTTCTAATAATTTCTTTTATAAATACAAAATTCTAAAGAGTATCTATACAAAAGGATTTGGAACTGCTGTAGATACTACATATTCGCGGGAAATTCTATTTGGAGACTCTATCATTAGAGCGAGTAATGCAAAGCTAAGAATTGGTAGTAGTGGCGCTCTGGATAAACACGCAAAATGGAAAAGGAATCTATTAACTGATAAATACTACACAAAGCTAATTAATACAACCAAGGATAATGTATTTGAGTTTTATAGGAATAAAGAATTTTTCGAAAAATTATTAGTTGAGAAGATAAGTTTACTGAAACCAAGTATTACTGCAGAATTAAATAAAAGCGCTTTGCATTTAACTAATAAGTACATTGTAATATTCCACGGTTCGAGGCAGAAAAATAAAATTTGGAGTTACAAAAATTTTATTGATGTTATCAAATTTATATTAGAGAATTTCTTATCTGATATTGTTATTGTTGGCTCTGAGATGGAAAGCGATATTGCAAATAATATCGTTTGGAATATTAATGATACAAGAATCCGGAATTTAACCGGGCAAACTAAACTTTCATCCCTTCCCTCCATTATAAGATCTGCTGAGTTATTAATTACTAATGAATCTCTTGCTGTTCATCTGGCAGCATGTGTTGATACAAAGTTTATTTGTGTATCAAATGGTGAGAGATTTGGGAGATTTCATCCGTATCCCCCAAAAATATTTGATAAGGGTAGATATATTTATCCCCCCGAAATCATGGTCAATTCAGATCAACCAGCGATGTTATCCGAGAAATTTCGTTACTCTTCTGATTTGGATATTCAATCAGTTCATCCATCTGAAGTAATTAAACTTATAACAGAACTGATGCGTAAATAAATCATATTTTTTCCAAAGTAAATTTCATCAAATTGTTGTAAATTTGCATAATTAAGTAAAAAAATAAGAGGATAATATGGCTGAAGATAATCATCAAATACTGTTTATGCAGCTAGTAATGCAAAACCAGCAGATTGCAATGATGGCGATGGGAAAGATTAAAAACCCTGTTAGTGATAAAATTGAAAGAAATCTTGAGTATGCTAAGGTTTCAATCGATACATTGGATATGCTGCAGGCAAGAACAAAAGGTAACCTTACTGAATACGAGGAAAAGTTTTTAACCGAAGCTTTAAAAGACCTGAAGCTTAATTATGTCGATGAGGTTGAAAAGGATAAAGCCGGTTCAGCAGATAAAGAAACACCGGAAGAGAAAAAAACTACAGAAGAAAATCCTCCTGAAGAAAAGAGTGAAGAATAGTAGTTGTTTAACTTTATGGACAAATTAAAATGCTGATAGGAATAGTAGCTAATATTACCAAAGCGAATATTTTTGAAGTTGTATCTTCATTTATCCAAAAGCTTGCAGCTAACGGGCTGGATTACATACTTACCCGGGCACTTTCAGAAGAAAAGGATAAGCTTAAAATTGAATTAGAAGAAGATATGCCCGCTGATGACAGTGAAATTTATGAGAAGAGTGATATTATAATTTCTATAGGGGGCGACGGAACAATGCTCTCAACAGCTTTTCATGCTCACTTTTATGATAAGCCTGTGCTTGGTATAAATTTAGGCAAGCTGGGGTTTTTAGTTGAAATAGATTTTAAGAGCATCGATAAAGTTATAGAAGAAATCAAGAATAAAGAATATAAAGTGGAAGAGCGAATGGTAATAGAAGGATTGTGCGATAGTCCTTCCAGTGAAAAATTGTATGCGATTAATGATATTGTTATTGAAAAGGGTGGCTGGTCAAAAATGATTGAGCTTACTGCCTGGGTTGATGGTGAATACGTTACTACTTTTTCTGCCGATGGATTAATTGTTGCAACTCCAACCGGCTCAACCGGTTACTCGCTTTCTACCGGCGGACCAATTGTAACCCCAACTGCTAAGGCAATTACTCTCGCTCCTATTTCACCACACAGCTTAACAGTTAGACCCTTGGTACTTTCCAGCAACCAGGAGATAATTATTAAAGCAGATTCACTTTTTAAAGAGATTCAAATAAACTGCGATGGACAGCGGGTCTTTTCCTTTCCGCCGCCGGTTGAAGTAAAAATAAAGAAGAGTAAAAGACCGCTCAAATTAATTCATACTTCGTTAACAACTTACTTCGATACTTTAAGAAACAAACTATTGTGGGGAATTGATGCAAGACATGATAAAATAAACAACGGTGAACAATAATAAAACATTTATTTCTTCTTGTCTTCGTAATCAATCTTACCTCAATAATCTTTGCACAGGATTATAACACAATTATAATGGATGAGGAATCTGAGAAGCCAATGCTTATCGGTTATTGTACAAGGGAAGCATTTAATGACACAAGTTTTTCTGAATGGTGGAACGAAGAATATAATATGTATGAAGTTGATGTTGAAATAGCTGAACAGTTAAAAGATAATTGGGATAATGTCGAAATAACTCTTGTTATAGGAACCTGGTGCAGCGACAGTAGGAGAGAAGTGCCTAGGTTTTACAGAATTTTAGATAAAATTGAGTATCCTTCTGAAATTGTAAATTTAATTAGTGTAAACAGGGATAAAGTAGGACTGGCAAATGAAGTTGATGGATTGGAAATACATTTTGTTCCTACAATAATTTTTTACGGGAATGGTAAAGAGTTAGGTAGAATAGTTGAAATGCCCTACGAAAGCTTGGAAAAGAATATGTTGGAGATGGTAAAAAAATAATTTACACAAAAAAATGCGATTCAATTTATAATGAGCCGCACTTTCTTTAAAATAATGTATTACGCTTCTTCGAATACCGGCATCCCGGTTTTCTTCTTCTTAACCTGTTTCTTATCAGGTTTTACTTTCCTTTTTTTACCTGCATACCCAGCAGGATTATTTTTATCAGCATAATTTTTATAAGAAAAAACTTTGTTGTTGAAGTTACGAAGTATAACCTGTTCTTCATCCTGGTGGAGCACATAATTAGGAAGCAGTGGTATTTTACCGCCGCCGCCCGGGGCATCAATTACAAAATATGGAACCGCAAGCCCGCTGATATGCCCGCGCAGTGCTTCAATAATTTTAAAACCGGTTTCAACTGAAGTGCGGAAGTGGTTTGCACCCTTTGTTTCATCTGCCATGTACATATAATAGGGTCGCACTCGTATCTTCAATAACTTTTGCATTAACTCTTTTACGGTATCGGGGTTATCGTTAACATTTTTCATAATAACCATCTGGTTACCAACAGGCACACCGGCATCAGCAAGCATTCCGCATGCTTTACTGCTTTCTTCCGTTATCTCCCACGGATGGTTAAAATGTGTGTTCACGTAAACAGGGTGATACTTTTTAAGTATACTACAAAGTTTCTGGGTAATTCTATGTGGAAGAACAACCGGCATCCTGGTTCCTAATCGTATAATTTCTATATGGGGCATTTCTCTTAATCTTTTAAGAATTTTTTCCAGCATCGCATCGGTAAGCATTAAAGGATCGCCGCCGGAAAGAATTACATCCCTTATCTCTTTATGATCTTCAAGATATTGAAATGCACTTTCCAATCCCTTCATAGAAATTTTTCCATAATCGCCTACTTTTCTTTTTCTCGTACAGAAGCGGCAGTAAATACCACACTGGCTTGTTACAAGAAACAATGCACGATCAGGATAACGATGAGTAATATTTGGAACGGGGCTCATCGCTTCTTCGTTCAAAGGGTCCTCTTCAGCTTCAAAATCCTTTAATTCTAGTTTATCCGGTACGCACTGAAGCCATATCGGATCGCCGGGGTAACGGATTAAACCAAGGTAGTATGGATTGATTCGTGCCTGGAAAAATTCATCCAGATCTTCAGCAACTTTTTTATTAAGGTTGAATTTATCAACCAGCTGATCAACTGTATGAACACTTTCCCTCACCATTCTTTGCCATTGTTCCATGATGGATCCTTAGTTGTTCTTATTATTAAAATATTTTCCCAAAACCAATAAACTTTCTCCCTGGGAATAAAAATCATTTATTTCGGATATGATGCTATAATTATTTCTCATGTAAAAATTTCTTGTTGCACTGTAACTTTCTTTAGATGAAGTTTCAATTAACATCCATCTTCCGTTGTTTTTTAAAACAAAATCTTCAGCATGTTCCAATAAACTCTTACCAATTCCTTGTTTTCCATGATCAGGATCCGTTACGATCCAGTAAAGATCATATACTGCATCGGTTAAAGGTCTTTTACCGGTACAGTGATAACCAAGAACCGTACCATCATTTTCATAAACAAATACATTATAATCTGTTTGCAACAGATTAGATGCAGTGATATTAACTAATTCCATCGCAACTTTTATATCTTCTTTTTTAAAGAGCGGTATCTTTTTTAAGATACCTTCAATTATTTTGGCATCAGCCGGCTTTAACCTGCGTATCATTTATTTTCTTTCTTGTAAGAGCAAAATTTGCAATTGTATAAAGCAATTCTTTATGTGTGATACCAGCAGCGGCTGCAGCCCTGGCAAAACCTGAGTCGGTTGATATATCAGGATTCGGGTTCACTTCAATAATGTACGGAACATTTTTTTTATCCTGTCTTATATCAATACGTGCATAATCTCTGCAATTAAGTGCCTCGAAAGCATTAATGGTTACTTTGTTTATTTTGCTTTTTATTCTATCGTTCAGTTCTACCGGGCAGACCGGCTTTGTATGTTTATAATAAACACTTTCCTCAATCCACTTGCCATCATAAGTAACAATTGATGGCAGTTCTTCCGGTAGCCCCACAAAATCAATTTCGGAGATAGGTAAAACCTTATCACCAAGCACAGCAATATTTAATTCTCTTCCCTCAATATATTCCTCTATAATTACTTCCTGTTTGTATGTGTCTGTTAAAAATTTAAACTGCTTCCGTAGCTCTGTGTAATTATTAACAACCGAATACTCTGAAATTCCAATACTGGCATCTTCACTTAAAAGTTTAATTATTGCGGGATAATTAATTGTAATATCTTTTTTAGTAAACCTTACATTTGGTTTTAATGTTATATGCTGCGGAGTTTTTATTCCCCTTGAGTTTAGAATATTTTTTGCCCTGGCTTTATTTAAACAGTTACCAAGTGACGCAGGGTTACAACCTGTATATTCAAACCCAAGAAGTTCAAATAATCCGGCCATACACCATTCGTACGAAGCAATTCCTTCAACAGATTCAACAAAATTATATATTACATCCGGGTTAAATTGATTAATATTATTTATTGATTTTTGAACATCGCGGTCAATTGCAAGCGTTCTAACTTCTGTGTAAAACTCCGACAATGATCTTTTAATAATGTTTAATTCCTTTAAGAAACTTTTTTCAGAAAGATCTGTTGCTGAAGGTTCATCATTAGCCGGCTTACCATTATAGACTGGGTAAATACTTACCGGTGCGTTATAGCAAATCAATATTTTAGCTTCGGTCTTCATACCAGGTTGTATCTTTCGGCTGCTGCAAATAAAACACTCTGTATCATCTGGTTATAATCCATGCCCGCAGCTCTTGCTGCTTTAGGGAAGCTTGAATTTTCATTCTGATCGGGCATAATACCCGGAAGAGGATTTATTTCTATAATATTTGGAACGTTGTTTTTATCTAATCGTAAATCCACACGGCACCAGTCTTTACAATTAAAAACTTTATATGCTTTTAATGCAGTATTTTTAATTTCATCTGCAAGCTTAGCATCAAGTTTGGCAGGGCATTCAAAAACGTCAAAGTCGCTCTCTTTTGTATCAAGAATCCATTTGGCTTCGTATGAATAGAGAGGAACAACACCCGCAGGAAATTTTTCATAATTTATTTCAATAATGGGTAACACTTTTGCATTCTCATCGTTGCCGATTATTGCTACAGTAAATTCTCTTCCAGGTAAAAATTCCTCAATCAGTGCGGACTGGTTGTATTGATTTATAACCTTAGTTGCTTCATCGTTTAATTCGTCGCGGTTTTTTACTAATGATGAAGAAAATATTCCCTTGCTCGAACCTTCGGACACCGGTTTTACAATAACCGGGTATGAAAAATTATTTGTTGGAATTGCCTCCGGTTTATCTGCCATTATAAATTTTGCATTTAGTATTTTATGATAAGAAAGAATTTCTTTCGTGCGGGCTTTATCAAGACAAATTCCTAAAGTTAAAGCATCGGAACCTGTATAAGGTATTCGAAGCATATCCAACATAGCAGGTATTTGGGATTCACGGTTAACTCCGTTTAATCCTTCCGCAATGTTGAAAACGATATCCGGCTTTAAGTCTTTAAACTTTTCATAAGCAGACTCATCAGCTTCAATCATAATCACATCATGAAAACATGCTATTGCATTCCTCAATGCATTTATAGTTTCCCAAGTATCCCATTCGGCAAAAGTATCAGAAGATACTTGTAATTCACTTGTTGATTTATCTTGAATTGGGGGTAAGTCTTGGGAGAAAGTTTCACTTCCTGGTTTTACATTGAAGGTTAAAGCAACATTTAACCGTGAGTTAAACGTGGACGATAAAATTTTTACTCCTTTTTATTTTTTTTTATAACAAATATAATCTTTATAACATTTAAGTCAACAAGTTTTAAAAAGTGTTTAAATTTTTTTTTACTAACGATTTAAAGAAATTTTCTAATAATTAGTCTTAGTAACCGAGTAAACTTTAATTAATATTTTCTTGTTAAGGAAAGTTTAAAGAAGTATTAAAATAACTATGCTTATCATGTAAGCTAATAGCAGGGGTTTGCGTTAGGTTGAAAAAAGCAGAAGCACTAAGCAATCTTAGCGTACTTTAAGTTATCGGAGTAATGTTTAAGTAAATTTTTCCTTATCACATCATTAGATTCAGTTTTTAGCTTAGAATCTTTTTTTATTAATTCGAACGCAATTTTTTTTATTTTAAAAATTAATTCACTATCTGTTACAATATCTACATACTTTAAATCAGGAAAACCACTTTGCATTGTTCCAAAAATATTACCGGGACCTCTTAACTTTAAATCAACTTCAGCAATTTTAAAACCATTAGTTGTATTAACCATGGTTTGTAATCTAATTGATGATTTATATTTTTCTACCTGGGATGATGAAAGATATTCCAGTTTAATTAAATTTTTATTATTGCGTGAGGCAGTTTTAACATCCGTAATTAAAATACAATACGCTTGTTTATCACCCCGCCCAACTCTTCCTCTTAACTGATGAAGTTGTGATAAACCGAACCTGTGAGAATCGTTTATTAAAATAATGTTTGCATCCGGAATATCTATCCCGACTTCAATCACTGTTGTAGAGATAAGCACATCAAATTCCTTTTTAAGAAAACGAAACATTATTTCTTCTTTTTCCTGCCAATTAAGTCTTCCATGGATTAAACCAAGGTTTAAACTTTTTAAGTAAGTGTTTTTAAGTTCATTGTAATAAGTTTCAGCAGCTTTTAATTCCAGCTTATCCGATTCTTCAACAAGAGGATAAACAATAAATGACTGGTAACCTTGTTTAGATTTGTTGACAATGTATTCATAAATTTCCGGTAGTTTTACATTTCTGCGAAGAACAGTTTTAACCGGTTTCCTGTTCTCTGGCATTTCATTAATTACTGAAATATCAAGGTCGCCGTAAACTGTCATCGTAAGAGTTCTTGGAATTGGAGTTGCACTCATAACAAGTACTTCCGGAGTTTTACTTTTACTTTGCAATTTTGATCTTTGCCTTACACCAAACCTATGCTGTTCATCTATTACCACAATGCCAAGATTTTTATAATTCACCTTCTCTTCAAAAAGTGCATGTGTTCCAACTATTATATCGGCTTCCTGCAATTCGATATCCTGGAGATGTTTCTCCCTCTCAGATTTTTTCTGCCCTCCCAACAGCAAAGTAACTTTAATTTCTTTATCATATTCTGCATTGTTCAACTTCTCCATCATTTTTGCAATGTTTTTAGCATGCTGATCTGCTAATAATTCAGTTGGCGCCATAAGTGCTGCCTGGTAACCGTTATCAACGGCTATCAGCATTGCGATAATAGATACAATTGTTTTGCCGCATCCAACATCTCCCTGTAATAACCGGTTCATTGGTTTTTCGGAGAGCATATCTTGCTTAATTTCAGTAAGAACGTTTAGCTGGGCAGAAGTAAGTTTAAATGGAAGTGTGTTTAAAAAATTTTGCACCAGTTTTGTTTTTATACTTAATGCATTCCCGGTAAGCTTATTGCTGTAATTATGTTTTCTTAAAGCAACAAGTATTTCCAGGTAAAATAATTCTTCAAACTTCAGTCGTGTAAGAGCATCTTCCAACTTTTTTTTGCTTTTCGGAAAGTGATAATTCCTTACTGTTTCAATTAAAGGAAGAAGAGCATTCTGTTCAATAATATTAGCGGGTAAAGTTTCTCCCAGTTTGTCCGCATATTTTTCAACAGCATTGTTGATTATCCTCCTTAAACTTAAATCGCCAATGTTTCCCTGTTTAAGTTCTTTTGGTATCCTGTAAAAAGGAATTATCTTTCCTGTATTCAAAAAGTTATCGGATTCTTCCCTTGTGATCTTATCATAATCAGGATGAACAAACTGAAACTTATCGTATTTACCTATTTCAGGTTTTGAAGAGATGGCAAAAATGTCCCCCTCATTAAACACTGAGTAAAAATATTTTATTCCCTGGAACCAAACACATTCAAAAAATCCTGTTGAATCCTTAAGATGTACTATTAGTAATTCCTTTTTGCCAAACCTTTTTTTCTCTTTATCAACAACAGTGGCAATTACGGTAACTTCGCCATCGTAACCATTCTTAACATAACCGTAAGCTTTAGCCGCAGTTAGCATGGTTGTTCTGTCTAAGTGCCTGGAAGGAAAATAGAAAAGAAGATCGCGGACAGTATTGATCCCAATTTTCTTAAAGCTTTCAGCACGCTTAGGACCAACAGATTTTATAAACTGTACAGACTGTTCAAGAATATTATCTTCAGATGATTTCATTGCACTAAAAATAATTGAAGGTAACAGCAAACACAAAAAATTCGGTTGATAATTTTTTCTTTTAAAATATAGTTAACTTTAATAAAAGAATAATTTGGCACGAAGTAAAATAAAACTAATTATCATACAATTTTTTAGGAATAATATTGAACTGGAAAGAATTATTAAATGATAACCGGCTTGGTGTGAATGCAGCTTCACCAGGAAGTGTTGTTGATGGAAGAAGTCAATTCCAAAAAGATTTCGACCGGATTGTATTTTCACCTGCCTTTAGAAGATTACAGGATAAGACGCAGGTATTCCCACTACCCGAAAGTGATTTTGTTCATACAAGATTAACTCATAGCCTGGAAGTCTCAGTTGTAGGAAGATCGCTCGGTAATTTAGTTGGCGAACAAATACTCGAGCGAAATCCGAAATTAAAAAATTATTTTACAAAATTTCATTTTGGCGAAGTAGTTGCTGCTGCTTGCCTGGCTCACGATATCGGTAACCCGCCCTTTGGTCACTCCGGTGAAAATGCAATTGCAGAATATTTTAAAACCGGTAGGGGAAAAGAATTCAAAAAAAATATTAATGATGAAAAGAAATGGTTTGACCTTATAAAATACGAGGGCAATGCACAGGGTTTTAGGATTATTACAACTTTGCAAAATCCTGATATTGATGGAGGACTGCGTTTAACTCTTGCTACGCTAGCAGCTTTTACAAAATATCCCAAAGAATCTTATACTGCGGTTGATTTAAAAGAGTTAACGAAAAAAACTGCTCATAAAAAGTTTGGTTTCTTCCAGGCAGAGAAAAATATTTTTAAAAAAATTGCTAAAGCAGTTGGGTTAAAAAGCGTTGAAGATAATGGTTACTGGTGGTGCAGGCACCCGCTTTCAGTTCTTGTTGAAGCTGCAGATGATATTTGTTACGGCATAATGGATTTGGAAGATGGTTTCCGGCTTGGTTTAATTTCATTTAAAGAAACTGAGGAACTGTTAATGCCACTTGTTCAGGGAAATGTATTGGAAGGATATAAAGAACGGGATGAAAAGGAAAGGATAGGTTACTTAAGAGCAAAAGCAATTAGCGAACTGGTTAACGAGCTTGCAGAAAAATTTGTTGATGAAGAGGAAAAACTCCTTGACGGAAAATTTGAAATTGAAATGATATCAGTTATAGAAAAAACTGTTGCATTAAAAGAGATAAATAGAATTTCAATTGAAAAAATTTATTGTTATAAAAGCGTTGTTGAAAGGGAAGTTGCCGGTTACGAAGTTTTAGGTGGACTGCTGGATACATTTATTCATGCATATAACGAATCTTACGATGGAAATCTTTCGCGAAAAAACAGGGCTGTTGTTAACCTTCTGCCAAAAAGGATTACAAACAAACCGCCGGATGATATTTATTTACGGTTATTAAGTGTAATTGATTTTGTTTCCGGAATGACCGATTCGTTTGCAGTTTCACTCTTTAGGAAAATTAAAGGAATTTCTTTGCCGGGTGGAAGGGTAACGGAATAATGAAGGATGAAAATTTATAGGGTATTAATTGTTTTACTCCGTTTTCATATCGCGGGTCATCAAATCTGTTGTGGCTTTGATGGGATCTTTATCTTCAAAAAGAATTTTATAAACTTCGTTCGTAATTGGAGTTTCAACATCATATTTTTTAGCAAGCTGCGAAGCAGAGCGGCTGGTTTCAACTCCTTCTGCAACCATTTCCATCGATTTTAAAACCTGTTTTAGCTTTTTGCCTGCACCAATCTGTTCGCCCACATAACGGTTACGGCTGTGCCTGCTCATACAGGTTACAATCAGGTCGCCCATTCCGGATAGTCCTGCAAAAGTTTCGGGTCTTGCACCCATTGCCAAACCAAGCCGCGAAATTTCCGCAACACCACGGGTCATTATTGCAGCTTTAGTATTATCCCCAAATTTTGCTCCGTCAATTATTCCTGCACCAATTGCAATTACATTTTTAAGTGCACCGCCAAGTTCTACTCCAAGAATATCGGTTGATGAATAAACCCTGAAGTAAGATGTCATAAATGCTGCCTGGATTGATTTCGCAGTATCCAAACTTGTTGATGCGGCAGTTACTGTGGTTGGAATCATTTTAGCAACTTCTTCAGCGTGTGACGGACCGGAAAGCACACCTATCTGTTCATCTTCTAAGGATGGATGAACATCTTGTAACATCTGCGACATTGTTAGCAGCGTATTTTTCTCAATTCCCTTTGCTACACTAACCAGAATGGTTTCTTTTATATTTTGGAATTTTATTTTCTTAACAGCACCACGAAGAAATTGAGATGGAACAGCTAATACTATAAGATGTTGCTCGGTTGTAGAATCTTCAAGTTTGTTAGTGATGTTTATTTCTTTGGGAATTTTTATACCGGGAAGCAGATCAATATTCTCCCGTTTCTTATTTAATTTATTAGCGTAACTTTTCCTGTATTCCCAAAGAGTAACATCATGACCGTTGTAGTGAAGTAAAATACCAAGGGTGGTTCCCCATCCACCGGCACCAAGGA
>JAZGGS010000424.1:0-3412 GCA_036480595.1 Ignavibacteriaceae bacterium | reverse complement strand
TTGTACAACGGTAGAATTATTTACATCACTACCTGATGCAAACGTATTGCCGGCTAAACAAAAAGTGGGCAGAAGAAATAAAACTAATATTGAAAAAGTTTTCACTGAAATTATAGAGTACCTAAAGGCTTTTCTTTATTATCAAATGATTTTTATAAGTAATATTTTATCAAGTATCTTTTTCTAAACGGAATGAATAAAAATTAATCCCTTTTCAAATTTAGGAAAAACCAATTTGTGCAGTTCTTATGGCGTATTCCTGTATATCATTCTTGGGAATGGAATGGATTCTCTTAAATGATCGAGCCCGCAAATCCAGCTAACAGTTCTTTCCAAACCTAAACCGAAACCGGCGTGAGGCACCGAACCATATCTTCTTAAATCAAGATACCATTCAAACGCTTCCTGCGGAAGTTTGTGTTCCTTGATTCGTTCAAGTAATTTATCAAGGTCATCTTCTCTCTGGCTTCCGCCAATAATTTCTCCATAACCTTCCGGAGCAAGCACATCGAGCGCTAAAGCAAGTTTAGGATTTTCCGAATCGCGTTTCATATAAAATGCTTTTACTTTTGCAGGATACCTGTGCACCATAACCGGTTTATCGAACTGATTGGAAATAATCGTTTCATCGCCACCGCCCAAATCGCCTCCCCATTCAAACTCTACACCATTCTTTTTAAGTATCTCAACAGCTTCATCATAACTTATCCTTGGCAACGGTCGTTTAACATTTTTCAGTTTGCTGGTATCTCTTTCTAATACTTTTAATTCTTCTGCTTTATCTTTCAAAACGGTTTGCACAACATATTCTAAAAACTCTTCAGCCAGATCCATATTATCATTTAGATCTGCAAATGCAATTTCAGGTTCCACCATCCAGAACTCGGTTAAGTGCCTTCTTGTCTTAGATTTTTCTGCACGAAAAGTTGGACCAAAAGTATAAACCTTTCCATGAGCCATCGCACCTGCTTCTGCATAAAGCTGTCCGGATTGAGTTAAGTACGCACTGCCCAAATCAAAATATTCGGTTTCAAAAAGAGTTGATGTACCCTCAACTGCATTAGGTGTAAGTACAGGAGGATCCATCAAAACAAAACCCCTGTCATCAAAAAAATCGCGTATTGCTTTAACAATCCTGTGACGGATTTTTAATATTGCAACCTGCTTTTTAGAACGAAGCCAGAGATGGCGGTTATCTAATAGGAACTCAATCCCATGATCTTTTAGAGTGATGGGATAATTTTTTGAATCTCCAATCAGTTTTATGTTTGTCGCATCAAGCTCAAAACCACCCGGTGCTCTGGGCTCGACTTTCACTTTACCCGTAACTTCAACAGATGATTCCTGCCCGAGTTTGTCTGCAAGTTCAAATATTTCTTCGGTAACATTGCCTTTAAAATAAACACACTGCAGGTAGCCGGTACCGTCTCTTAAAATAACAAAACGTACTTTACCACTTGCTCGTTTATTAAAGAGCCAGCCGTGCAGGGTTACTTCTTTATCTGTATAGTCTTTTAATTCGTTTATTTGAACAATTTGCATGGTAATTCGTTTTAATTAGAAAAATGATTGCGAAATATAAATAAAATTTTTTAATGAGTCCCTTCTCCCAACCTTTCCGCAAAAGGGAAAGGAAAAGGGAACATTCATTTTCAAAGTGAGGGTAAATGTTTCTCTTCAGAAATTATTCTGTGGCAAAGTGCAATAAACTAGAAAATGGATTGAAGAAATCCTTCATTGATGTTTATATTGAACAATCAAAAAGAAAATAATCGGAGAAACTTATGTGTAAATATTTCTATCTGCTTGTTGCTGCAACTTTATTGATTTTTTCATTTTCAGTTTTAGCGCAGGAAAAAGAGAAACCGGAATGGGAAGACGGCGTTCCCGATGAATGTACAACCATTACTGTTGGAAAACTTGCCAGCTTTGATGGATCAGTTATGACATCGCATACTGATGATAGCCATAGGACACGCAGCTGGATGGATATTGTGCCTTCAATGTACCATAAGGATAATGATTTTGTGATAATGTATGAAAGAGAATATGATGATTCGCAAAAAATGCCTGCCTATAAGCATGTCCCGGTTGGTCAAATTCCGCAAGTAGAACAGACATACGGATTTATTAACAGTGCATACCCATGCATCAACGAAAAACAAGTAGCAATTGGGGAAACAACTTTTGGCGGACGCGATGAATGTAAATCTGATAAAGGATTAATTGATTGCCAGCGCTTATGCCAGCTAATGCTTGAAAGAGCTTCTACTGCAAGAGATGCAATAAAAATTGCCGGAGAATTATTAAAGAATTACGGCTGGCGCGATTGGGGCGAAACACTTACTATTGCGGATCCAAATGAAGTTTGGGTCCTGGAAATTGTTGGACCGGGCAAAGGGAATGTTGGAGCGGTTTGGGTTGCGCAGCGTGTACCTGATGAACATATTTCCATAAGTGCAAACGCCAGCAGGATAAGATGGATTGATACCGAAAATTCTGATTACTTTATGTACTCCGAAAATGTTTTTGATGTTGCAAGAGAAAACGGATGGTGGAACCCGGAAGAAGGAGCTTTTGAATTTTGTTATGCTTATGCAGATAGAAATTCCATTGCCGGCAGAAGAAGAGTTTGGAGAGTTTTTGATCTTGTAGCACCTTCTTTAAATCTACATCCAAATTCAGAAAATTATCCTTTTTCCGTAAAACCTGATACTCTTATTACACTTAAAAAGATGGTAGAACTTTTTTCGGATTATTATGAAGGGACTGATTACAATTTTATTAAAGGTCTTACAGTTACAGATGACAGCGGGAGAACAGTTATCTCACCACTTGCCAATCCGTTTATGCCTTACGATATGAACAAGCTTTTTAAAATTAACGGCGGATGGGGATGGCGCGGCGAAAGGACCATTGCACGCTGGTACACAATGTATGCTACAATTATTCAGTGCAGAGATTGGCTGCCGGATGAGATTGGCGGCGTTGTTTGGCTTGCCTGGGATAATGTAGCAACATCAATTTATACTCCTCATTATTGTTCAATAAATCGCCTGCCACTTACATCTACAACACCGGGAAGGCAAACCGGGTTTACAAAAAATTCTGCCTGGTGGGTTTTTAACCGGCTTGGAACTTTAACTGCTCAAAGATGGGGCGATATGAGACAAGATGTTAGAGCTGTTTGGGATCCATGGCAGGCAGAGCTGTTTGCGAATCAAAAAAATATTGAAGAGGAAGCATTGGAATTATGGAATAGAGACCGCGATGCTGCTGTTGAGTTTCTTACAAAATATTCTTACAAATGGCAGGAAAAAGTAGTTGACAGGGCTTGGTTACTAAGTGATGAACTTTGGACAAAATATGATGAACTTTTTTAACATACTACAAAAAATTATTATGATGAAAA
>JAZGGS010000423.1:0-4914 GCA_036480595.1 Ignavibacteriaceae bacterium | reverse complement strand
ATTAAGCCCCATATAGTGAGTATAAGTTAATCTTATTTATATTGGTTGTTAAAAAGGGCAGAAGTGTTTCTGCCCTTTTGTTTTTTAAACTTATCACTTGCTTCAATATCAATGAAGTAATGGGGACGAAGAATTACTTTTTCATGACATCAATATCACCGCCCGATGTATGAACATTAAAATCCATACCGCCGTTATTAAGATCGGCAATTATTTTATGTTCTGATAATCTAGTTGCATTATTCAATGTAAGATTGCAGCTTACATCACCGCCAGACGTTGATAACTCCATTGATGCATCAAAATCAGCAGGGAGCTCAACCCGAATATCACCGCCGGACGTGGATAGATCGATTCCAAAGTTTGGCCCAAAGTAATTCAAATCAATATCCCCGCCGGATGTATGTGCAACTAGTTCAGTACCTCCACAGATCAGTGAAATATTTCCTCCGGAAGTTGAAACATCAAGATTGCCCTCAACTCTCTCTGCCCAAACGTCTCCTCCTGATGTGTGTAACTTTGCAGTGCCGTTCACTCCTCCAAGTTTAATATCCCCGCCGGATGTTGAAACATCAACATTAAATATTGCCGGAACTTTAATCTCATATTTCAGATCAATTCCTGAAAACCAGCTAAATAATGAGCCATCCTTGTGCGCAATAATTTCAACCAGGTTATCATCATTTTTAAATTCAAAATTCATTCTCCTCTCTGCATCATCATCGCCTAAAATTTTTATATGCACTTTTGATTCATCCCAATAAGTTACTTCAACGTCACCTGTTGGTGTTTTTACTTTTAATTGTTTACCCGGATTTATTGGAAATGTTTTTTCATGGAGAACTTTGAGATCATACGTATATGATATTACCCCTGAATCTGCAGTCCCTAAAAACAAATATGAAATAAGAGTCACAAATAGTAATGCTAAAATGTGTTTTTTAATCGTTATTATTCCTTTCATAAATTAAGTTCAAAGTTTTAGACTCGTTAAATGGTAAATTAGTTACTCAAGATTAAAAGAACTTAATATTCTTAGTAATTTCTGTTAGATTATAACATAATTTTTTGAAGCATTTTGTACTATTACATTATTGGTATTTAATGAGTGTTGAAAATCAGATTATCTTAGTGTAACCTGATTGTGAAAATAATGAGCCTTTTAAGCATAAGGCATTATAATTTTAACAATTATCCACCGGGAGATGGTTATGAGATTTAATGGAACTATTTCAGTGATTGTTACTGCTTCCGCCCTTCTACTTGGTTTTTTAGCATTTGTTAATTCTTCTAAAGAATTAAGTACAGTTCGGAGTGAGAGAATATCAGGTGCATACAATGCATTAAATTTCTGGACAATGGCACGTGCGTATCCAAATGATGATATACCCAACATTGCACGGTATGCGGCTTTTGAACAAGCAACTCTCAATAAATTATACAAAACAGAAAATCTTCAGACAACAAACCAATGGCAAACAATTGGTCCTCATAACAAAGGCGGCAGAACAAATGCAATTGCGTTCAATCCTCAAAATCCAAATACAATGTATTTGGGATCTGCGAGTGGTGGATTGTGGAGAAGCTATACCGGTGGAGTTGGTGTAGATGGCTGGCATTATGTGCCAACCGGGTTCCCTGTTTTAGGTGTCAGTACAATCGCTATTGAACCAAATGACTCGAACACAATTTATATTGGAACAGGAGAAGTTTATAATTTTGATGCTGCAGGAACAGGCGCTGCGTACAGAAGCACTCGCGGCACTTATGGAATTGGTATTCTTAAAACCACTGATGGCGGACAAACATGGACTAAGAGTCTTGATTGGACTTACCAGCAGCAAAGAGGTATCTGGGCTGTCAAAATAAATCCCCTTAACCCTAACACAGTATGGGCTGCTACTACTGAAGGAACATATAGATCTTATGATGCAGGTACAACATGGACACAGGTACACGATATAGTAATGGTTATGGATCTTATTATCAATCCCGTCGATACTAACATAGTTATTACTGGAAATGGAAATTTAGGAAGTGCCGGTCTTGGTCTTTACAGAACATCGGATGGTGGAGGTTCCTGGACCAAAATAACTAGTGTTATTCCAAGTAACTTCCAGGGTAAAATTCAGTTAGATATTTATAATGCTGATCCTAACCTTGTATATGCAAGTATTGGTAATGGATTTTCATTTTCCAATGGTGCAAGCTGGCTTTGCAGATCCACAGATGCTGGTGTAAACTGGCAGGTTAGATCTACTGTTGATTATTCACAATGGCAGGGATGGTTCTCTCACGATGTTGCAGTAAATCAATCCAATCCTGATGAATTAATTATAATTGGAATAGGAGTTCATAATTCAACAAACGGCGGCTCTACAATAGTACAAAAATCAACCGGTGGATTGACGTCTGGTTTTACACCGCCTATTGGAGGACAAGAGGGAAATGATAATTACACACACTCAGATGCACACGATGTTAAACAGCATCCAACCGATCATAATACTTATTATATTGCTACGGATGGAGGTATCTTCAGAACAACCGATTTTGGTGAAACTTTCGAATCTCATAACGGAAGATATCAAACCACACAGTTTTACAATGGAACTTCAAGTTCTCAAACCGATTCGATGAAAGTAATGGGCGGGTTCCAGGATAACAGTACCGATATTTATAGCGGAGACTTAGCATGGTTTAGGGCTCCCGTTGGAGGTGATGGAAGCTGGACTTCAATTGATGCAACAAACGATAATATTATGTATGCATCTTCACAAAATTTATTTATGAGTAAATCTACAGATGGTGGAAATCAATTTTTTGGTGTGGCTCCACCCGGCGGCGGAACTACTGCTTTCATTGCACCTTTTAGAATTTTTATAGGAAACAGTGATATTGTTTATGCAGGAAGAAGCATAATTTATAAATCAACTAATGGCGGAAATAACTGGACGACAACAAATAACGGGAATGTGCTGGATGGAAACCCGGCACTATCAATGGATATAAGCTATCAGAGCAGCGATAAGGTATATGTTGGAACGGCTCCTTACCAAACTCGCTCAAATATATTCCGTACAAATAACGGTGGAACAAACTGGGATAATATTACAGGTACTCTTCCAGACAGGTTCCCAGCTGATATTGCTGTTGATCCGAATGATGACAATATAGTTTACGTTACTTTTTATGGCTTTGGAACCGGGCACGTTTTTAAATCTACTAACAGCGGAAATAGTTGGACTGATCTCAGCGATAACTTACCAGATGTTCCTGTTCCTGCTGTAATTGTTGATCCTAATAATTCATCCCATGTTTACATAGGGACAGACATTGGTGTATTTGTTTCTACAGGCGGCGGCGGAAACTGGCAGGATTTTAATGCCGGACTGCCTGATGCCGTGCAGGGAATGGATTTAAATATTACTACTGTAAACAATGCTATTAGGGTGATGACTCATGGCAACGGCGCTTATGAAACAAAGCTATTAAGCCAGGTTCCTACAAACACCGGTACAGTATCATCTACTGTAACGGATTTCAAGCTTGAACAAAATTATCCGAATCCTTTTAATCCTGGTACGAAGATTAATTTTGCGGTTCCTCATTCAGCATTTATAAATCTTACAGTTTACGATGCAATTGGTAATGAAGTTGTAACCCTGGTTAAGGAAAACAAACCTGTTGGAACTTACACAGTGGAATTCAATGCAACAGGTTTGTCAAGCGGTGTTTACTATTATAAGCTTAAAGCTGGTAATTTTGTTGAAACAAAAAAGATGATTCTACTAAAATAATTTAATAATTGCTCAACCATTTAAGGCGATCTTTTTTTGATCGCCTTTTTTATTGTTAAATACCTTCCATAACAAAAATGATTTTGTTATACTACTAAAGATTCATTAACAAAACTTTCTTTACAATAATGGCAAAACCTAAATTTATTCCGCTTACATCATTTACTCAATATTCGCCAGATGAGATGATTAATAAATCACAAGAATTTTATAAACTTCTTAAAAGAAGAAGAACAGTAAGAGATTTTTCAGAGAAAGATGTACCCTTAGAAGTAATTAAGAACTGTATACTTACAGCAGGCACTGCACCAAGCGGCGCTAACCTGCAACCGTGGCATTTTGCTGTTGTGTCTGATCCTGAGATTAAGAAGAAAATTCGAATAGCTGCAGAAGAAGAAGAGAAAGAGTTTTACACCAACCGTGCACCAAAAGAATGGCTGGATGCTTTAGCTCATCTCGGTACTGATGAACATAAACCATTTTTAGAAACTGCACCTTATCTAATTGCAATTTTTTCAAAAAGTTATGAGTTTTTTGCGGATGGCAAGAAAGTAAAGCACTACTATGCCCAGGAATCAACAGGTATTGCATGCGGAATGTTAATTACTGCAATACATAATGCGGGATTAGCTTCTCTTACACATACGCCCAGCCCTATGAATTTTTTATCTGAAGTTTTGGGAAGACCTAAAAACGAACGCCCGTTTTTGCTCCTTGTTGTTGGTTATCCGGCAAAGGATGCTAAAGTACCTGATATTCAAAAGAAAAAGTTAGAAGAGATTGCGAGTTTTATTTAAAAACTTGAGCTTCCTTAACAAAGCTTTGCAGTAATCAATTGAGGCTGTCTCAAAAGTAAGTTTTACTTGATTGTCATTCCCACTGCCTGTCCCGATTTATCGGGAAAAGTGGGAATCTACTTTTTTTATAGGATTTGGATTCCCGTTTACACGGGAATGACGTAAAAATCAGAGCTTTTGAGACAACCTCTGAAAGTCCTGCCGGTAGCCAGGGGTGGGCCTATTTACTTGAGCAGAATCATCTTCTTTGTATCTGTAAATGATCCCATTACCAATCTATAATAATAAATCCCGCTACTAAGGTTACTTGCATTAAA
>JAZGGS010000422.1:0-3028 GCA_036480595.1 Ignavibacteriaceae bacterium | reverse complement strand
GATGTTAAGAGCAAAGAGAAAAATTTAATTGATAAAGAACTGAATGTTGAATATGATGAAACTGATGAGCTTGTTAGAATTACGTCGAAGTTACTAAGTACTATAACAAACCAACTTGCTTGTGTTACATATCCTAACCTCGATTCGGGGATACTGGATAAACTTCAAATTGTATCTTTAACTTCTTCACGCATTCTTGTTATTGTTAGTATAAAATCAGGTCTTGTAAAAACTATTACACTCGAACTTACAAGCAATATTAAAGAATCGCAGATTGAGTCTGTGCAGAGTCTGCTCAACGAACGACTTGCAGGATTAAGATTTAAGGAGATAAGAAAGACTTTTAAAGAAAGATTAAAAGATGTTGATGAGAAGCAAAAGCCGATAATCAGGTTGTTTTTCGATTCTATGGATAAAATATTTAAAGATGAAATTAATCCGGATAAACTGATTGTAACCGGTGCAAAAAATGTAATCCGTCAGCCGGAATTTGAATCAACTGAAAACTTCCAGAGTATAGTTGAACTTATGGAGGATAAAGATATAATAATCCATATAATGGAAAAATCCAGCAAGCAAGATAATGAGCAGGTCTTTATTTCAATTGGAAGCGAGCTTGCAGAGCAGAAGATGAAACAATACAGTTTTATTAGTAAAGAATATAAACTTGGAGAAACTTCAGGAACACTAGGAATTATTGGTCCCAAGAGAATGGAGTATTCCAAAATTGTTGCCATAGTAGATTACCTGGCTAAGATGTTATCTCAATTTTTAACAAACCCGGTAAAGTAAAGAAGGAGTATTATTTAGATGCCGAAGAAAGATAAATCAAAAAATAAAGATGAGAATATAAAAGAAACCGAAGCAGCTGAACCGCAGGATACGATAGAGAAAAATGAAGAAAACGAAATTCCTGGAATTGCGGAGAAGGAAGTTATAGAAACAGATGTTACTGCCGAACTGGAAGCAAAAGTAAACGAGTTAAAGGATAAGCTTTTAAGAAAAGCTGCTGAGTTTGAAAATTACAAACGAAGAACTGAAAACGACCAGTTTAATTTATTAAGCTTTGCAGCGGAATCATTTATAACAAAAATCCTTCCTGTAATTGATGACTTTGAAAGATCGCTGGATCATATTAGTGATACAGACAGTGCAGAAGCAATTAAAGAAGGAATAATGCTGGTTTACGATAAACTTTTAAAAATCCTTGATGAGCAAGGCGTAAAGAAAATTGACTCCGTTGGTAAGCCGTTTAATGTGAATTATCACGATGCGTTGATGCAGATAAAGGATGATACTGTCCCGGCTCATACTGTTGTTGAAGAGATAGAAAAAGGTTATATGTATAAAGATAAAGTTATACGACATGCAAAAGTTATTGTAAGTGAAGATGCCGGAAAACAAAACAATGAACATAATGATGATAAAGAGAACATTTCCAATGAAAAGGATAACAACGAATAATGACTAAGCAGGATTACTACGAAGTTTTAGGTGTTGGAAGGGATGCATCGCAGGAAGAGATAAAAAAAGCTTACCGTAAATTGGCAATGCAATATCACCCAGATCGGAATTCCGGAAATAAAGAAGCAGAGGAAAAATTTAAAGAAGCTGCAGAAGCATACGAGGTATTAAGCCACGAAGAAAAGAAAGCAAAGTACGATAGGTTTGGGCACGAAGGTGTAAGAAGCAGCCAGTTTGGCTCTGAAGGATTCTCCTCAGTGAATGATATCTTTTCTCACTTTTCAGATATATTCGGCGGCTCATCTATTTTCGATGACTTTTTTGCAGGAGGTTCCGGGAGGAGCCGCGGCAGAAGAAGTGCTGGAATTCCCGGTGCTGATTTACGTGTTACATTAAAGTTAACTCTTGAAGATATTGCAACGGGTGTTACAAAGAAAATTAAAATTAGAAAACATGTTAATTGCGATAAGTGCTCGGGCACAGGCGCAGAAGCAGGGACATCAAGAAAAACATGCCCTGTTTGCCACGGAGCCGGCGAAGTAAAAACAGTCTCCCGTTCAGTCTTTGGACAGTTCGTTAATATTACAACCTGCAACAACTGCAACGGCGAAGGGAATGTAATTGATACTCCCTGCAGAAAATGTATGGGCGATGGCAGGGTGAAGGAGGAAAGGACTATTAAAATTGAAGTCCCCCATGGTGTTTACGAAGGCAGTTACATGACTTTGCGGGGCGAGGGAAATGCAGGAAAACGCGGCGGACCAGCAGGAAATATAATTGTTGTTTTCCAGGAACAGCCACACGATTATTTTATACGCGAAGAAGAAGATATAATTTACAACCTGTTTATCACTTACCCCGAAGCAGCACTTGGTGCAGATATAGAGGTGCCAACACTTAACGGTAAAGCCATACTTAAAATTGATCCGGGAACACAGCCGGGTAAAATGCTTAAGATGAAAGGCAAGGGTCTTGGTCGTTTGAACTCTAACGGTACAGGCGATCAGCTGATTAATGTAATTATAGCTGTGCCCAAAAAAGTTAGCGCTAAAGAGAAGGAGATGCTAAAACAGCTTGCCGAAATGCCTAATATAAAATCTTCATCAAAAACTGAAGCAAAGAATTTTTTTAAGCGTTTCGGGTTATAGATAGCTAACTATTATAAATCTTTTACTTGCCCAAATTTACCCTAATGATAATGTTAAAACCCGCCAGAGGCGGGCAGGTGAAGTGAAGAAAAAATGTAAGGTGGATTAAAGTTGATTGAAAATTCTAACCAAAAGTGACCCCATTGGGATCCAAAACAAGGGGTGGGTATTGCTTACGGAAAGCCCGCATACAATCTCGAACAGATTTTATAATTTTATTAATTGCCAAACGTTAAGTTTATTTTTCTTGCATCTCAATTAAAATTTTCACAAGTTAATGATCAACAAATATTCTCTACACCTTAGGGCGAGGTTGTGGATCGGATTGCAGAATATTCTTACCATAATTCATTCCCCTGAGGTTTAGAGTAATATATAATATTGGAAACCAAATAAAGGAGAATCCTATGAAACTA
>JAZGGS010000421.1:0-4370 GCA_036480595.1 Ignavibacteriaceae bacterium | reverse complement strand
GTTAAACCTTTTTCATCTGATAACATTATTTACTAACTTTAATGTAATTAAAGGTTAATGATATGATTTGCCCGGTTTGTAAAGATTCAATGGTAATATTAGAGCTCAGCGAAGTTGAAATAGATTTCTGTACTGGCTGCGATGGTGTTTGGCTAGACAACGGTGAGCTGGAACTTCTGCTGGAAGATGTTGAAGAAAGAGAGAAACTATTAAGTACTTTAACCACCGATGCCGCTCATCCTGAAAAACCGTATCGTTGCCCTAATTGCAATAAAAAAATGGAAAAGGTACACATTGGTGAAAATAAAGATGTGCTGATAGACAGATGTGTAAAAGAACACGGTTTGTGGTTTGATAAGGGAGAGCTTAAAGCTGTGCTTGAACTGGGTACAGGTGAAGAGAACAAAGTGCTTAATCTTTTAAAAGAAATGTTTGAAAATAAATTATCATCAAATTAAAGTGGAGAAATAAATGACTGCAGTAATAATTGTTCTTGCATTAGTGGCGGCTGTTGTTCTGTTTGTAGTTTCTATTTACAATTCGCTAATTAAATTAAGGAACCAGGTTAAAAATGCATGGTCTCAAATAGACGTTCAGCTTAAACGGCGGCACAACCTTATACCAAATCTTATTGAAACGGTAAAAGGTTATATGACTCACGAAAGAGATACGCTGGAGAATATTACCAAAGCACGCAGCCAGGCAGTGCAGGCAGAGGGTGTTGGCGATAAAGCCAAAGCTGAAGGTGAACTTACTAGTGCTTTGGGCAAGTTTAATCTTGTTGTGGAAAACTATCCTGATCTGAAAGCAAACCAGAATTTTCTTTCACTTCAGGAAGAACTTACATCTACCGAAAATAAAATTTCTTTTTCACGCCAGAGTTACAACGACCAGGTGCTCTTTTACAATAATAAAATTCAGATGTTTCCTTCCAATATAATTGCCGGAATGTTCAAATTTAACGAGGAAGAATTCTTTGAAATTGAGGATGAAAAAGAGAGAGAAGTTCCAAAAGTTAGCTTCGGAAAAAACTGATTAAAAAATTATTTGAACTAAAGAGTAATTAAGAGATGTGGGAATTAATCCGCGCAAATAAGCGTAAGTCCGTTTTTCTTTTTATAACAATGGGCTTTATTTTATTACTATTGGGCTATGTTGTTGGAAGTGCATATTTTCCTGAAGGGGGAGGTCTGTTTGGAGTTGTAATTGCTCTTATAATTTGGGGAATCCTTTCGCTAGTAAGTTATACAAGCGGCAGTAAAATTTTGCTTGCTGTAAGCGGCGCAAAAGAAGTTACCAAAGACGTTCATCCGCAGTTATTTAATGTTGTTGAAGAGATGAAAATTGCCTCGAACTTCCCGCATATGCCAAAAGTTTATATTATTAATAGCGCTGCACCTAATGCTTTTGCTACAGGGGTTAAACCGGAAAAAACAGCAATTGCCGTTACTGCCGGTTTGCTTGCACGGTTGAACAGGGATGAGTTACAGGGAGTTGTTGCACACGAAATGTCGCATATTGTTAACCGCGATGTTTTATTTATGACGATTGCGGGAATGATGCTTGGAAGTATAGTGCTTATCTCCCAGGTATTTTTAAGAAGTTTATGGTTTGGTGCGGGTGGAAGATATAGTTCAAAATCTTCACGGAGCAGCGGGCAGGCACAATTAGTTTTTATGATTATTGCAATTGCTTTTGCCATACTTGGACCTATTATGGCACAACTTCTTTACTTTGCAATCTCTAGGAAAAGAGAATACCTGGCAGATGCTTCCGCTGTAAGATTTACAAGATATCCGGAAGGACTTGCAGCAGCTTTGGAAAAAATTTCCAATTCAACACAGGAGCTTAAATCTGCCAACAAAGTAACTGCGCCAATGTACATTGCTAATCCTTTAAAGAAAAAGGGTAGAAAACTTTCTGATCTATCCAGCACTCATCCACCCATTTCTGAAAGAGTTAGAATATTAAGAAACATTGGTCATGGAGCTAACTTTATCGATTATCAAAATGCCTTTAATACTGTAAAAGGAAGTAAAGAAAATATTATTCCGGCAACTGTTTTAACAGGATCTTCACCTATAAAATTAAGAGAAGCAGGTATTGTTCCTTTAGTTGGCTTGAATAAAAAGCAAACACAAAGGAATATGGGAAATATTATGATGAAGGTAAATAATTATTCCTTTGTTAATTGCACCTGCGGATTAAAAATTAAGATCCCGCCGGAGTTTAAAAAGAACTCTCTATATTGTCCTCGCTGCGGTAAAGTGCATAGCATGAAGAAATAGGAAAATGAATGAGTGGTTTGAAACATAAAATTGTTTCTTTCGAAATTCTTTTTTATTTCTTTATCATCTATTCTAATTACAACTTTGCGCAAATCACTTCCATAGATGAATATCAATTCATATCTCCAATTCCCAACTCATCATTAAATCAACCGGGAACTACTATCATTATAAGAGATGGAGGTTTGATTGATGAATCTACATTGGATAACCAGGGAATTATTGTAGAAGGCTCAAAAAGCGGAAATCATGGTGGAGATATTTTTCTCGCCAGGGATTCTAAAACATTAATATTTAAACCTGCAATTCCCTTCGAACCTGGTGAGGAAGTCTATGTAAAATTTGTAAGCAAAGTGAAAAGGAGAGAGGGGCGGGAGTTACCCCATATTCAGTTTTCATTCAAAATAAGTGATAGAATAATAGATGAAAATTCCTCCAATCCTAAAAATAAATTAGGATATAATAGAAAAATAAAAAATGAGATAAATGTTAAAAAAGATTTTGAAATTTTTCCAGGCATTGATGATTTACCGGAAGATTTTCCCAAGATTACAATTAGTGTTTCAGATAATCCTTCCCCCGGGTTCATTTTTATGGCTCCCTATGCATACCCCGGTGCATCATTCAGTTATTTGTTAATCCTGGATAACAACGGAGTGCCTGTTTATTATTTAAGAGTTCCAAGACTCACAGCTGATTTTAAAGTTCAACACAACGGCTCATTAACATTTTATGATTATGCTTCAAATAAGTTTATAGAATTAGATTCTTCATACGCTGTAGTCGATTCCTTTGCCTGCGGAAATGGTTATCCTACTGATGACCACGAATTTCTTCTGTTTCCGGATGGGCATTCATTCCTGATGTCCTATGATTGGCAGCCGGTAAGGATGGATACAATCGTACCCGGAGGAGATTCCACTGCAATAGTTATAGGTTTGATTATACAGGAACTTGATGCAGATAAAAATGTAATATTCCAGTGGAGGAGCTGGGATCATTTTCAAATAACTGATGCTACGGAAGATATAGATCTTACGGCGCACACAATTGATTATGTGCATGGTAATGCAATTGAAGTTACCCGAGATGGGAATCTTTTAATTTCATCCAGGCATTTAGATGAAATAACCAAAATAAACAGGCAGACAGGTGAAATAATCTGGAGACTAGGAGGTCTTAATGCAAGGAACAATGATTTTCAATTCATTAACGATCCAGTTACTTTTTCACACCAGCACGATATAAGACAGCTCTCAAACGGTAACCTTACTTTGTTTGATAATGGAAATTTGCACATTCCTCAATTTTCAAGAAGTCTGGAATATCAAATTGATGAAGTGAATATGAACGCGGAGCTTGTTTGGGATTATAATTATACGCCGCCGTTTTATTCTCCGGCAATGGGAAGTTCACGAAGATTGAAAAATAATAACACCCTGATTGGCTGGGGTTTAATAGCCGGCAAAACAATAACGGAGGTAAAACCCGATGGTTCGATTTCTTTAGATATATCACTACCCGATTCTTTTTTTACTTACCGTGCCTTCAAATTTCCCTGGAGAACGAACCTGTTTGTAACTAACCCGGATTCAGTTTTTTTCAGCCCGGTAACAGTTGGCGATTCTTCATCAATCTTTATTGATGTAATAAGTAAATCTGGTGAGGAGATAACTATTACAGGATTTTATAATACAGAAGAATCTTATGTTATCAATCATCCTGTACCGTTTACAATTTCACCATTTGGTACTGAACAGTTAGAAATAAAATTTAAACCGGTTGAAGATGGATTTTTCAGAGATACTTTGCATGTAAGATCAGGTACAGACACTAGCAGGGTTGCACAGATACTGGATATAGTTGGAATTACTGATTCGATATATCTGGGAATTGAGGTAGGAACTCCTGTAAAAACTTTTTTACTTGAACAAAACTATCCGAATCCATTCAATCCGAAGACAAAGATCCAATACTCAGTTCCTGCCGATGGCTTTGTAAATATTGTTGTTTACAACGTACTTGGTGAGAAAGTAACCGAAATAGTAAACAGCCTTCAGAAAGCCGGAAGCTACGAAGTTA
>JAZGGS010000420.1:0-3266 GCA_036480595.1 Ignavibacteriaceae bacterium | reverse complement strand
CATACATCAAAATTTGGATACACTTAATTTTCACAACCAAAAACAGAGATAATCTCATTTCTAAAAATCTAAAGCCATCATTACTGAAACACATCAAAGAAAACTCAATTAAAAAGAATATTTATATTGACTTTATGAATTGTGTTAGTGATCATATTCATTTATTAATTTCCCTAAATTCAAATCAATCTATTTCAAAAATTACCCAGCTAATTAAGGGTGAATCATCTCATTGGGTAAATAAAAATAATCTTTTACGAAGTAAATTCGAATGGCAGGATGAATATATTGCTGCATCAATAGGTCATTCACAGGTTAATAGGGTGAGAGATTATATCAAAAACCAAGAAGAACATCACAGAGAGAAGACTTTTCAGGAAGAATATGATGAGTTTTTCAAGAAATATGGATTCGAGATAGTTCAAAAATGATGTAATGCAAATTTGTGTTTGGATTGGTTGAAGCTCTCCATCTTTATTCTTTCTCAATTACCTTACTAATCTTGTTTTTTAAAATTTCTCCAAAAAATTTTTTCCCAATCTCAATCACTTCATCCGGGGGAAGGAATTTTGGATTATGCAAACCGTACCTCTCCCCTTTTGATGTACCGAGCCAGAACATAAAAGATGGAAATTTCTGTGAAAAAAATCCGAAATCTTCTCCCGTCATCTTTAAGCCGCAATCAATAAAATTATAATCTTTTGAACAGACCGAAGAAAACTTTTTGAATAACTGATCATCAACAATTACTTCAGGGTAATGCGAACCTTTGGTGATTTTATAATCAACTCCAGTATCGTTCTTTATTTTTTTAAGTATAGATTCAAACTGTGTAAGATGTTCAAGAACTCTTTCTTGACTAACGCCTCTTATGCCACCCTCAATTTTAGCTCTTCCCGGGGTTATATTTCTCACATTTCCTGAATAAATTTTTCCACATGCAAAAATGAACGGTTCATTTATCTCATTAAGAAGTTTATCACTTTCATCTAAAAACTTTCTTAAAGCATTAAATGCATTCTTACCTTTTTCAGGAAAAGCAACGTGTACGCTTTCTCCAATGAACTCAATATCAATTTCCAAAGCGGATGCGAATAAAACTCCCGGAGTTGAAGCAATTGTTCCTAAAGGATATTCATCAGTTACGTGAAGAGCAAAGGCATTTTTAATTTCGAATTGATCGAAGATACCTGTGTCATAAAATTTCATTGCGCCGCCGCCCGCTTCTTCTGCCGGCTGAAAGAGGAATAAGATATTTTTCTCGGGTTTTTTTTCTAATACATCAATTAAAAAAGAATAAAGAATAGAAGCATGAACATCGTGTCCGCAGGCATGCATATAATCGTTTTTTGATTTAAACTCTATATCATTTTCTTCTTTGATAGGCAGTGCATCAATATCAGAGCGAAAAAGAAGATAAGGATCATCATTTACTTTATATTCAAATAAAACTCCCGTTGGAAATGGGGTGTGGAATTTCAATTTATTAGCATTAGGGAGATGTATTATGTTTTCCTTAATTAGATTAGTTGTACCAAACTCCTCGAAAGCAAGCTCCGGGTATTGGTGCATTTTATGGCGAAGTTGTATGGGAGTAAGGCTCATAAATTATGATTCCTGAAATTAAAAACAAATATTCTACTTCCGTTGCTGGCTAATCTATAAAAAACAATTTTGAAATAATAATTCAATTAAACTTATTGCGTGATTGAAGTGTCAAAGAAAAAAATGGGAAAATAAATGATGAACCTCCTAAAAGAGGATACTGTATAAAATTCATACCACCGCAAGACTGTTAAACAAAAACACTGTAATCTAAATGAACAATTTCCCTAAAGGGCATGGAAGAAAAAGAACTGGTTGAAAACATAAGAAATGGTGACGCATCTGCATTTAGAAATCTTGTAGACGAATATCAGGTTAAGGTGCTTAACGTTAGCTACAGGTTTGTTAACAACAGAGAAGATACCGAAGATATCGCTCAGGAAGTTTTTATAGAGGTTCACAGATCAATTGAGGGTTTTAGAGGGGATTCAAAACTATCAACTTGGATATATAGAATTACTGTATCAAAATCGCTGGATTTTTTAAGAATGAAAAGTCGTAAAAAAAGATTTGGTAAAATGAAATATCTAAATGGAGAAGAAGAAACGGAAGAACAAATCCCTGCATCTAATACGGTTAATCCTGAGAAGGAGCTGGAAAACCAGGATAGAATTAGAGTGTTGATGAATGCGATCGGCACCCTATCGGAAAATCAGAGAGTAGCGTTTACTTTAAGCAAAATTGATGAATTAAGCTATAAAGAAATTGCCGAGGTTTTAGGTTCAACTATTTCTTCGGTTGAATCGTTAATTCACAGGGCAAAAGTAAACCTGCGGAAAAAACTATATAATTTCTACAAAAAAAATATTTAATTTAAAGAAGAGCAGTTATTCAGAATTTATATCGTCTAATCTAAAAGAGACAAGAAATGAAGATGAATAAAGGAAAAAAGATACAAGAGGAAGTTGAGAAAACACTCCACTCATTGGATAACATTGAGGATATCGATGCCAATCCTTTCTTATATACAAGATTGATGGCTGAAATTAGTGAACGGCAAGAAGGGACTCTGAAGCCGAAATCTAATTTAGTTGGTATTAAGTTGCTCAGACCTGTATTTTTTGTATTGCTTTTTTTGGTCAACCTGGTATCAATTATTTATGTCTTTCAGAGCGGAGAATCTCAAATAAATTATAGAGATGATTATCTATCTGCATTTGCAGAGGAGTATTCGTTGGATAATCCGAACGACGAGTTTTTAGAACTTTCTGAATAAATTTTTAGAATGGATATTTTTACCAAAAATAAATTGATAATTTGGGCAGTAATTATACTTGCCGTGCTTAACCTGGTTTTATTATCTACTTTATGGTTCCTTAAATCACCAGCTCCTTTACCTCCCCCACCTCCTCCAAAGGATAAGTCAGGTGGTGTTATGATGTTCTTGGAGAGAGAACTGGGTTTAAATGAGGATCAACGGGATCGATTTAGGCAGTTACGGCATAAGCACTTCGAAACAACTAGAAAGTTCCGTAATAATATAGACTCTTTAAAGAGGGAAATATTAAAGGAAGCATTTAAGTATACACCTGATTCAAATTACGTGAATACTTTAATCTCTCAGATTGCTGCTAAAGAGAAAGAGGTTGAGAATGAAATATTCACCCACTTTCTGAATTTGAAGAATGCCTGTAACGATGAGCAGAAGATTAAATTCGAAT
>JAZGGS010000419.1:0-6564 GCA_036480595.1 Ignavibacteriaceae bacterium | reverse complement strand
TTTCTATATAGTCTATTAATAATTTTTTATTGAGCCATTTAGCGCTTCTCCAGCTTTCCAGGAAATCTTCTTCATCAATAAACGATTCGAGCTTTTTAAGCTTTTCCAAATCCTTGAGCCATACATCGCCAATTTTATCCGTTATAATTTTTGACAGGAAAGGATTAGCCGTCTTTAACCATCTCCGTGGTGTAATACCGTTTGTAATATTAAGAAATTTTCCTGGAAAGATTTTATTAAAGTGATGAAAAATCCGCGTCTTTATAATCTCTGTATGTAAGGCAGCAACACCATTTACAGCAAAGCTGCCAACAATAGCCAGATTCGACATTCTTACAGTTCTTTCCGGTTCTTCTTTTATAATTGATAATTCTGCTAAAATCTTTTCATCGGTTGTATAGTTTGTTTTTACATATTCCAAAAATCTCCGGTTAATTTCGTGCACAATCTGGATATGCCTTGGCAGCAGCTCTTCAAACAGATGCAGCGACCATTCTTCCAAAGCTTCAGGCACTACTGTATGATTTGTATATGCAAAAGTTTTAGATGTAATTTCCCATGCTTTATCCCAGCTAAAGTTTTCTTCATCAATTAAAATCCTCATTAGCTCAGGGATTGCAATAACAGGGTGAGTGTCATTCAGCTGTATTGCAGTTTTATCTGCAAATTTATCAAAGGTAGCGTGGTTAATTTTGTATTTTCGTATAATATCCTGAAGAGTTGCAGAAACAAAAAAGTACTGCTGCTTCAATCTTAAAAATTTACCTTCAAGATAAGAATCGTTAGGATAGAGTACTTTTGATATAGTTTCTGAATCGGTTTTAGTTGCTACCGCTGCTACATAATTGCCAGCGTTAAAATCTTTAAAACTAAAATCCTTGCAAGCTTTTGCTTCCCATAACCTGAGGTTATTAACCGTATTGTTTCCGTAGCCGGGAATGGGAACGTCATAAGCCATAGCTAATACATCTTCTGTATCAATCCATTCATATTTATATTCACCGTTTTCAGTTTCCACTCTTTTTGTTTTTCCATAAAACTTTACGCGGAACTCTAGTCTCCTTCTCATAATGTCCCATGGATTTCCATCACTTAACCAGTTATCAGGGTACTCGACCTGGAAACCGTTCTCAATCTCCTGTTCAAAAATTCCGTATTCATATCTTATGCCGTAACCAAATGCCGGTAATTCCAAAGTTGCCATCGAATCGAGGTAACAGGCAGCAAGGCGACCCAACCCCCCATTACCCAGACCCATATCATGTTCAAAATCTCTTATTTCTTCTAAGCTGTAGCCATCCTCTTTAAGAATTTTATAGCACTCGTCATAATAATCCATATTTATAAGTGCATTGCCCAGCAGTCTTCCCATCAAATACTCTAGCGATAAGTAATAAACCCTTTTAACATCCTGCTGGTAGTATTGCCGCTGGGTTCTAAGCCACTTTCTAACAAGCCGGTCTCTAACTGCCAGGGAAAGGGCAAAATATGCATCATCGCCGGAAGCAGTTATTCTATCTCTAACCAATCTGAATTCAAGATTTTCCGCAAATTGATTTGAAATTGAATATGAACCGGAGGCTTCGCCATCAGTAAAAAAGATTGATGATTTGTTATTTTTAATGTTTTGTTCTTTTTTATCCATATCATTCTATTGAAACTTAAAAAGAATTTGGGGCTAAATTTAAGATTGTACATGATTATTACAAAATAGAACCAGGTGAGGACCAATTTATAACTTTTAGATCAAACCAAAAAATATTATATGAAAATAGCATCCAGCCATTTTATTTTTGACAGAAATTTTTCATATTTATCTTGCTCTAGAAATATTTTTTAACCTTGGAGAATTGTATGCGCTCACTTACTACTGCACTTGTTTTTTTAGTTTCAATCTTTATAACTGTTAATATACTGAGGCACAATACAACAAATGCCCAAAACATACCCACCGGCAACGTAATTTTTATTCATCCCGATGGAACATCTTTAGCTACGTGGAATGCAACCAGGATACTTTATTACGGAACAGATGGAACATTAAACTGGGATAGACTTACGCATATCGGTTTATACCAGGGACATACTAAGAACACTCTCACTACTTCCTCGCAAGCAGGCGCCACAATGCATGCTTACGGTGTTAAAGTCGATTATGATTCCTACGGTATGGATGGAACTAAACCCTTAACTTCTCTTTCCGGTTACAATAATAGTATAATGATGGAAGCCCGGGATAATGGAATAAATATCGGAATAATTAATTCGGGAACAATAGTTGAACCCGGTAGCGGGGTATTTGTTACCAGCGATGTTTCCAGGGAGAATGATGAAGATATTGCAAAAAAAATTATAGAATCGGGTGCTGATTTAATACTTTCGGGCGGAGAGCAGCTTTTAATTCCCGAAGGAGTTGAAGGAAGACACGGACCCGGCAAAAGAAAAGATGGTTTAAACTTAATTGAAAGCGCTAAGCAAAACGGGTATTATGTTGTTTATAACAGTGAGGAATTGTTAAACTTACCGGGAGACGCGGAAAAAGTCCTTGGTGTATTTGCTCTTCATCATACTTTTAATGATAAATCGGAAGAGGAACTTACCGAGCTTGGTTTACTAAACTATAAAACAACCGCACCTACTTTAGCTGAGATGACAGACGCGGCAATAAAATTTTTATCTGAAAAAGAAGGTAATTTTTTTCTTGTAGTAGAAGAAGAAGCTACGGACAATTTTGGAAATTATAACAATGCCAACGGATGCTTTGAAGCGCTAAAAAGAGCTGATGATGCAATAGGAATTGCTTACAGTTTCCTGTTGCAAAATCCTAATACACTATTAATAACTGCAGCGGATAGTGAGGCAGGAGGTTTGGAATTGCGTGGATATACAGTTGAAAGTATGAATCCGGATTTGCCGCTTCCGCTAACAGATAAAAACGGTGCTCCCTTAGATGGAAAGAATGGACAGGGAACTCCGCCTTTCATCTCTGCGCCTGATAAATTAGGGAATACTCTTCCGTTCGCAATTTCCTGGTCTTCATTCGGAGATGTTTCCGGCTCTGTTGTAGCAAAAGCAGAAGGACTGAATGCCGAATTGATGAAAGGTAAAACAGATAATACCGACATTTACCGAATTATGTATGCAACATTATTTGGGAAAATATTAAACTAACAAACTTTTTATTTTTCAGGTAAGATTGCTGTTGCCTCAAGCTCTACAACAAAATTAGGATCAATTAAAGATTTAACTTCAACCATAGTTGTAGCAGGTTTTATATTCCTGAAAAACTCTCCGTGGGCTTTTCCAATAGCCGACCAATCGTTGATGTTGGTTACATAAATTCTTGTCCTGATAACATCTTCAAGTGTGCCGCCTGCTTCGTTTATTGCTTTTTCAATTTTTCGGATGATAAACTTTGTTTGCTGATATGCATCATTCGGTGCAATAATTTTATCCCTGTCGATTGCAGATGTTCCGGAAACTTCTACCACTCTGCCAATTTTTACAGCCCGGGAATATCCAATCTGGTCTTCCCAGATTGCGCTGCTCGAAATATTAGTTCTGTTTTTCATTTTGTCCCTCTTATATTTTACTTAATAAATATTTTTTTCTTTTTACTTCAGGAAATTTTTCTATGGCGTAACGGAGCATTGTACGATGCATTTTTTTAGACCGTAGTTTAAGAAATTTTTCTTCGGCATCTAAATCCTTTTTTCCAATTTCTCTTAACATCCATCCAACTGCTTTATGAATTAAATCGTGATTATCATCTAACAGAACATCCGAGATTTTAAAAGTGGTTTCAAACTTTCCTGCTCTAATAAAAGTAAAAGTAGATAAAATTGCTATTCTGCGCTCCCATAAATTTTTTGAATGTGCAAATTCGTACAATAATTTTTTATCCCGGTTTAACAAATATTCACCTACAATTTTAGGAGCAGATATATCTACAAGGTCCCAATTATTTATTCCTTTCCTGTTACGAATATAAAATTTAAAAACTTTCTCTTTTTCTTTTTCGTCTCCTTTTTCATACTTGCACTGCAAAATCAAAAGCCCGATCATTCTTTCTTCATGAATCTTTGAAGCTACAAGTGCTCTAATATCATCGTAATTCAGGTTTTTAAATTTCTTTGCAATTTTTCTTTGCACAGGCATTTTAATTCCGGCAAAAACATCACCTTCTCCATACTCCCCCGCGCCTGTTTTAAAGAACCACTGCAAAGATTTAGCTTGCTGTTTATTAGATTCTTCTTTTATTCTCCTTCTGAATTCTCTCAGATCCATTCATTTCTTAATTTGATGATGATAGATTTTAATTTGTCTTCTCCCGATAAATCGGGATTCGGCTGACGAGAAAAAATTTATTAATTCGCCACAGTTTGCTGCGGAAATTTGTGTTCAGAGCCTGCTCTGGGATTTGTACCTTTGATTAACCGAAAAACAAATTTTAACAATTCTATTTTTCAATAATAAAAATAATAAGAGAATTTAACAGTTGCACATGTTAAGTAATAAATTGAAGAAGCAGAGGTAATTTGTGTTTTTCAAAAAAGAAGCTAGAAAGGCAAAAGTGAATTGTTTAGGATGTTATCTTTTCTATAAGATTAATAAGATCGCTTTTTGTGAATGGTTTTACAAGGAATTCATCGGCTCCGGCATTATAAAACTGCTGAATCTTTTCATTCATAAATTCACTAGAGAGAATAATAACCGGTCTGTTAGCTGAATCAGTTTTTTTAACCCGCTTGCACAATTCCAAACCCCTATCCCAAAAGTTTTTTGTTATATCAAATACAATAAGCCGGTAGTCTTTCTCTTTAACAAGCTCTTCATTAAAGTTCCTGTAGTTATAAACCGAAATATCGTAATCACCTTTTAAGAATGCTTTAATCAAATCGTACGATTCTCCTGCATCATCAAGCATTATTATTTTAGAAACACCGTTGGTTTCCTCAGGTTTTTTTTCAATATGTGTAACTCTCGCTTTCTTTGTAAGCGGAAGAGTGAATGTAAATGTGGTACCAACTCCTTTAATGCTATCAACGAGGAGTGAGCCGCCCATTTTTTCTATATATCTTTTTGATAATGCAAGACCGAGCCCGTTTCCCTCAAAAGTTCTACCCACATCAAGGTCTTCCTGGCTGAACGGCTGGTACAAATGGTCTAAATATTTTGTTGAAATTCCAGTGCCGGTATCCTTCACTTTACAAATGGCAAGTCCTCTCTCCTTTAGCAGCCCAACTTCAACATCAATAAACCCTTGCTGTGTAAACTTAACCGCATTATCCAGCAGGTTATTAATAACATTTTCGGTACATTGCAAATCAATTTCTACAAACACATTACCATCAACAAAGTTTGTTTTAAAATCAAGATTTTTTTCTAACGCTTTTTTCTTATAAGGAATAATACAATGATTGAAGACATTTTGCAGGTCGAGTGTATCGATATTTAATTGAAAGTTGCCGGCTTCAATCTGGGCAAATTCCAGCATTTGTGTAATGCTTTTAAAAAGTCTTTCTCCTCCTGAATAAAGATTATCTAAATAGACTTTATCTTCGTTATTAATTTTATCTTTCAGGTTTTCTTTAATAATAGTTGAATAACCAAGAATTATGTTGAGAGGTGTTCTAAGTTCGTGCGAAAGGACATTTAAAAAAGTATTTTTTAAACGTTCAGATTCTTTATTAGCATCCCTGGCTTTTTTAATTTCCTCTTCTGCCAAAACCATTTCTGTCTGGTCTTCGTGAAGTAAAATTACATAATCCTCACCTTCGAAGTAAAGAGGAAAAATATTGGTACGCAGCAGAGGAACAGCTTCATCGCGGCTAATCAGAAGAGAATCAGAGTAGTTAGCAATTGATGCGTATTTTTTTTGTTCGAAAACTTCTTTAATTATTTTTTGCACACCGTTTTTTCCCAATTCCCCGTCTCTAAAAGCACAGTATTCTCTTAATTCTGAAAGTGAATATCCCCATTGAATTGTGAACAGTTCATTAACATAAATTATTTTACCATCCTTATTAAGCACTTGTATTGGGAAACGTAAGGAGGAGTAAAACAGTTGCAGATATTTAAGTAAAGAATCGGACATAATCACTCTACCGGTAACACAAATTGTATTACAGCCCCTTTTTGCCTGTAAAGAATTTTTATATCACCATTGTGTCTTTCAATGATACTTTTACAGAGGAATAAGCCGTAGCCACCGTTGTTAGCTCCATCGGCAGCCATAAAATCGGTACTCATACCTGGGGGAAAACCGGGGCCGTTATCTTCAACCTCAACATAAATTTTATCATCACGGGAATAAGATTTAATTATAATAGTTGCATCCTTTTTTACATCTGCCGTATTGGTAAAAAGCTGAACCAGTAAGTGCTGTATCTGTTCCGAATCATAATTACATAGGGGAATGTTATTCAGTTCGGTTTTAAATGTTAAAGATGCATACTTCCTCATCGGGACTAAATATTTGATAACCGACTGAATTGTTCTGTTAAGGTCTCCACTATCTTTATTCAAATTTATTATTGAAGTTTCAAGCAAGACCTGTGCATA
>JAZGGS010000418.1:0-2119 GCA_036480595.1 Ignavibacteriaceae bacterium | reverse complement strand
AAGATACGGAAACCGGTTACCAAGGATTATATTGAATATGTTAAAATAATAAACCAGCTAAAAAATATTGCATCGCAAAGTACAGCTTTAATCCCCGCCGATGTTCATGAGAAAATATCAGACAGCTACCGGTTATTTTTAAGTCTTTTATACTGTGAGAAACCGGTAATAACCGGAACGTTTACAATTGATTCATTTGAGGTAATGAAAGATTTTCTCCTTGCAGTTCGGGGTTCAAAGGAGGAACTTCGAAAAAAACCTCTTGCGATTTTTTCATGCTGTCCCACTTCACCTCTTAAATGGAGCGATGTAACATCACAGAATGTAATCGATTGTGCACGTTACTCAATTCCTGTTGAATTCATATCAATGCCGCTTTCGGGATTTGCTGCACCGGTTACACTTACCGGTACTATTATTCAGCATACTGCGGAAACACTAAGCGGAATAGTCATCAGCCAGCTTTTCAATCCGGGCACACCTGTTCTTTACGGCGGCTCTCCGGCTATTTTTGATGTACGTTTTGAAACAACTCCGATGGGCGCGATTGAAACGATGATGATAGATTCTGCTTACAATGAAATAGGAAAACACTTCGGTATTCCAACCCAGGCATATATTTCATTATCCGATGCAAAACTACTTGACGCGCAGGCAGGTATTGAAACTGCAATGGGTGCAACCCTGGCAGCATTATCGGGAATAAATAATATTTCCGGACCTGGTATGATCGACTTTGAAAGCTGCATTAGTTTAGAGAAGTTGGTACTGGATAATGAGATTTGCGGGATGATGTTCAGAATGCTGAAAGGTATTGAACCGAAAGAAGATTTTCCTTCCTTACCATTATTTGAAGAGCTTCTTAATGAAGAACATTTATTAATTTCAAAACATACAAGAAAATATTTAAGGGATGAACATTATTTTCCCGGACCAGTGATCAATCGGGCAAACAGTTCCCGCTGGCAGGATGAGGGTGCTTCCACGTTGGAAGATCGTGCACAGAAAGAAGTAAAAGAACTGTTAGAAATTTATGAACCTTCATCTTTATCCATGGAGATTAAGAACGAATTGATAAATCTGATGGAACAAGAGGCAGGTAAATTCAGTCAGGAAACTTTACCGATGAGAGATGAATGAATCAACGTGTACCAATAAATCTAAATGATATAATTCCTGCATCAAAGGATGTGATGAATCACCAGGGAATCCCTGAGGATTCAGTTATTCCTGATCATATAATTTCACTGTTTGAAGATGCTGTTTTTGTTTTTAAAGAAAAGGCAAAACCTGTAGCTATCATTAAAAAAGTTACAGTTAACGAATTTGATGATATTTTTGAGGGTGAGAAAAAAAATGAAGATCAGGCACCACTGGAAAATATATATCCTCATTCCGATAATCTTTTCCTGTTTGTGCTTACCATTGGTGGTGAAATAGTTGACACAATAAGTGATCTCTTCAATAAGAATGACTTTGCCCCCGCTGCAATGTTAGATTCCGTTGCATCGATGGCTGCTGATAAATCAGTTGAAGTTCTTGAAAATTATCTTTTCAATGATCTTTCAGAAAGAAACCTCACAAGTAATGACAGCATAGTGCTTGGTTATAGTCCGGGTTATTGTGGCTGGGACCTGAGTGGGCAGAAAAAATTATTTCAACATTTAAATCCGGAAGAAATTGGCGTAACAATAAATGAATCATATTTAATGTCTCCTTTAAAATCAGTATCCGGCGTACTGGTTCATGGTGATAAAGAGATTCATGTATTTGAGAGCAGTTTTACTTTTTGCAGTTATTGTAAAAATCAAACCTGTTACGATAGAATAGAAAAAATATATAACAGCGAATAATTCTCAATAGTAAGGAGCTTTATGGAAATATTAATTGAAATATCGAAACAACTTGAAATTGGAAATGATGAAAAGGTATATGAATTAACCAAAGATGCAATTGGGAGAAACATAGATCCGAAATTAATATTGAGCGACGGACTAATCGCAGGAATGAATGTAATAGGTGAGCAATTTAGAAAACATGAAATTTTCCTTCCGGATGTACTTCTGGCTGCTAAAGCTATGTATGCCGGAATGGAATTATTAAAACCTCATTTTATCAA
>JAZGGS010000417.1:0-8306 GCA_036480595.1 Ignavibacteriaceae bacterium | reverse complement strand
AACGGTTAAAGATGCGCTGGTGATCTTAAATTTGCTTGGTCTCAACTATAAAATTCATGGTTCGGGCGTGGTTACAAAACAAAGTATAGCGCCGGGCACAATTATTAAAATTAAAAAGAACTGCATTGTGAATTGCTCCGAATTATCAGTAACCGGGGCAAACGTTTATTGATGAAACTATCAGAACTTTTAAATAAAATCAGCACTACCCAGGTAACCGGCAGTATACCGGATACAGACCTTGCTGGAATAGAATACGATTCCAGGAAAGTTGAAAAGAACTCCCTCTTTGTTGCTATAAAAGGATTTAAAGCAGATGGACATAACTTTATCCAAAACGCTTTGAACAGCGGTGCTTCTGCAATTATTCTTGATAATGAGGAAGCTGTTCCGGAGGGATTATTTAAAGCTTATGATGCAATAAAAATTTTAGTTAAAGATTCAAGAATCGCAATGGCAGAAGCATCAAATATTTTCTATGGCGAGCCATCAAAAAAAATGAATATGATTGGAATAACCGGCACAAACGGAAAAACAACTACTTCGTACTTTGTAAAAAATATTCTCGAGCAAGCTGGTTTTAAAACAGGTTTGATAGGAACAATTAATAACTATATCAGTGATGAAAAACTAAGCTCAAGACTCACTACTCCTGAATCAAACGAGCTGAACAAACTTCTATGCGAAATGCACTCAGCCGGCTGCAAGTACGTGGTGATGGAAGTTTCTTCACACTCGCTTGCACTAAACAGGGTTTATAGTATTGATTTTAACTCTGCTGTATTTACAAACCTTACAGCCGAGCATTTAGATTTTCATCAGAATTTTGAAAAGTATCTTGAAGCAAAAAAACTTCTTTTCGATTCTTTACCGGAAGGTTCTCTTGCACTCTATAATGCTGATGAAATCCATAGCATTGATGTTATGAAGGACTGCACTGCTATAAAATACAGGTATGGTTCTGCTGCCGATGCAGATTTTAAAATAGAAAACATTAACTACAATCTTAATGGAACTTCTTTTATAATTTCGCTTAAGGGCAGCGGCTATAATATAGAAACTACACTGGTTGGCGACTTTAATGCGTATAACGCTTGTGCCGCTTTTGCAGTTTCGGTTCTTTCAGGTATCACACCTGATGATGCTCAAAGTGGAATTAAAGTTACTCCGCAAGTTCCTGGAAGATTTGAAGTTTTTAATAACGGTAGCCGGAAAATAATAATTGATTATTCTCACACACCCGACGGACTTGAAAAAGCTCTGCTTGCTATTCAAAATTTAAAAAGCGAAGAGCAAACTGTGTACACCGTTTTTGGATGCGGTGGAAACCGCGATAAACAAAAGCGTCCGCTGATGGGAAAGATAGCTACTGAATTAAGTGATAAAGTAATTATTACTTCTGATAATCCGAGAGATGAAGATCCTTTTTCAATTATAGAAGAAATAAAATCCAGCATAGAGAAGGATAACTATAGAGTGATTGAAAACAGGGAAGAAGCAATTAAGGAAGCCATTGTTAATGGTAAGAAAAACTCTGTGGTATTAATTGCAGGCAAGGGACACGAAGATTACCAGGAGATTAATGGTGTACGGTCTCATTTCTCTGATAGAGAAGTTGCTGAAAAGTATTTACATAATTGAAAAGCATAAGGTTAAATATTGAAGATATTTTCAGTCTGCCGTCAGCAGTTATTTATAGCCCGGATGTTCTTAAACCGGTTTCGCATATTACAATTGACTCAAGGAGTGTAAAAAAAAAATCGTTATTCATTGCAATAAAAGGAAAAAAATTCGATGGGCATAATTTTATTGAAGAAGCAATCTCTAAAGGTGCTTTGGCGGTTTTAATAAATGCCGATATGTACAAAAACTATGATGACTTAAACGTACCGATAATTACAGTAACAAATACGACTAAAGCACTCGGTAGTATGGCAAATATTTGGAGAAAGAAATTATCAACAAAAATAATAGGAATTACAGGCAGCTCAGGTAAAACAACAACCAAGGATATGCTGGCAACAATACTTGCAGAAAAATATAAAGTGAATAAGACTTACTCAAATAATAACAACCATATTGGTGTGCCATTAACAATTTTAAGCACAACAAATAAGCACGAGGTGCTGGTTGCTGAGCTAGGCACAAATCATTTTGATGAGATTAAATACTCTGCCGGAATTCTTGAACCTGATTATGCAATGATATTGAACATTGGAGATTCACACCTGGAATATCTGAAAAATCGTACAGGTGTTTGGAAAGAAAAATCTATTCTGTTTTATGAAACGCTAAAACATAACGGTAAAGTTTTTATCAATTATGATGACCCGGTTATAAAACGTTTTGCCGGTAAGAGTAAGAACCAGGTTAGTTATGGTTTTTCCGGCAGGACTGATCTTAAAGCGAAGATTAAAAAATATTCGGTTGACGGAAAACCGGTCATCGAGATTAAGTATAAAAATAAAAAGTTTACAGAGACATTTAATTTTTATGGAGAACATAGCGCAAACAATTACATAGCCGCTGTGGCTACAGCTTTCGAATTAGGATTAACAAAATCACAAATCTTGTCCGGAACTAAAAAACTTAAGGCAACTCCGCAGCGGCTTAATGTAAAGCAGTATAAAAACTTTGTTCTAATTGATGATACATATAACGCCAACCCCGATTCTACAAAGGCAGCGATTGAACTTGTTAACAAAATAAGTTTGTTCGATAAAAAGATATTGATCCTTGGTGATATGCTGGAGCTTGGTAAAAACAAAATTGAATTACATAAAAGATTATCACCTGTAATAAGAAAAAACAAAATTGATGAGCTCTATACTATTGGTTCGACAATGAAACATCTTAACGAAAGTTTAAGAGTTAAAGGAATTTTAAAAAAACATTTTAGAACAAGAAAATCATTAATGAATTTCATCACAAAAAAAGATTTTAATAACTCTGTTATCCTTGTAAAAGGTTCAAGAGGAATGTGTATGGAAGAATTTGTTGTTGCAATAAAAAAATAGTAACTGCTAATGCTTTATTATCTGTTCGATTACATAAATGAAATTTACGCGCCTCCGGGTTTCGACATTTTCCGGTTCCTAACCTTCAGGTCTGCGCTTGCAGCAATTACAGGATTATTTCTGGCGTTATATATTGGACCAAAGATCATAAATCTATTAAGCAAAAACCAGATTGGAGAAGCTAAAAAAGCAGATGGACCCGAGTTCCATAGATCTAAAGCAGGAACACCAACAATGGGAGGAATTATAATAATCCTTTCGGTAATTGTTCCGGTTTTGCTTTGGGGTGATCTTAAGAGCACTTATATTATTCTTATCCTTGCTGGAACTGTATGGTTAAGCGGAGTTGGCTTCCTGGATGATTATTTAAAAGTAGTTAAAAAATTTCCGAACGGTCTAATTGCCCGTTATAAACTGCTCGGTCAGGTTTTAATAGGTGTTGCTGTAGGTTCAGTTATATATTTCTCACCGGAATTTGAAGGTATCAATACATTAACAACCGTTCCTTTTCTTAAGGACATTAACCTGGACCTCTCTTATTTATATATACCTGCAGTTGTTTTTATAGTTACCGCAACATCAAATGCTGTTAATTTAACTGATGGCTTAGACGGATTGGCAATTGGCGTAATTGCAATTGTGATGATAGCCCTGGCAATACTGAGTTATATCAGCGGCAACGCTATCTATTCAAATTATCTGAATATAATATACCTGCCGGGTGCAGGCGAACTGACCGTGTTTGTTGCTGCTTTAGTTGGCGCATCACTTGGATTTTTATGGTATAACTCTTATCCCGCACAAATATTTATGGGCGATACCGGTTCGCTTGCTCTTGGCGGAGCTTTCGGAATTTTGGCTGTGCTGATAAAAAAAGAATTGTTGATCCCTATCCTGGGTGGTGTATTCTTTATGGAAATAATTTCAGTAATAATTCAAAGAGTTTACTTCAAGTATACAAAGAAAAAATATGGTGAGGGAAGAAGAGTTTTTAAAATGGCTCCTCTTCATCATCATTTTGAAATGAAAGGACTTCCTGAACCAAAAATAGTTATGAGGTTTTATATAATCGCTATTGTCCTGGCAATAGTAAGCTTGGTATCGTTTAAGGTTCGCTAATGGATTTAAAAGGTAAAAATATAACTGTGATAGGTGCCGGAAGAAGTGGAATAGGCGCTGCAAAACTTATAAAAAAAATTGGAGGTATTCCTTTTGTAAGCGATGCAGGTAACGAGAATGAGTTATCCGGATCAATTAATAATTTGAAGGAATCCGGAATAAATTATGAAACCGGCACACATTCTGAAAAAGTATATGATTGTGAGACAATGGTTATTAGCCCCGGTGTACCAGCGGATGCTGCTGTGCTAAATAATGCAAGAGAAAGAAATATAAATTTAATAAGTGAAGTAGAACTGGCTTATGAATTTTGCAAAGGTAAAATTATTGCTATAACAGGAACTAACGGTAAAACCACAACAACAAGTATGTGCGGACATGTTTTTAACAATTGCGGATTTCAAACACACGTTGCGGGCAATATTGGTTTGGCTTTTTCGGAAATAGCGCTGGATGTTAAAGAAAACGATTTCGTTGCTTTGGAAGTTTCAAGTTTTCAATTGGATTTGATCGATAAGTTTAAACCTGCCGTTGCAATGATATTAAACATTACTCCAGATCATCTTAACAGGTATGATGATGATCTTGAAAAATATGCTGCTTCAAAACAGCAAATCTATAAAAACCAGGATGAGAATGATTATCTCATCTTAAACGGCAGTAATGAAACAGTCCTTAAATACTTGAAAGATCATAGAAGTAAATCATGTTTCTTTTCGCAAAACGTAGAACAAAACCATTGCTGCTATATAGAGAGTGAAAATGTGATCTTTAGATCGGAAGGTGATGAAAAATTCAGGTGCAGCAGATCAGATATAAATTTAAGGGGTGAACACAATTTGGCTAATGCTATGGCTGTAATTATTGTTGCAAAAATTAATGATCTGGATAATGATAAAATTGTTGATGCACTGCGGTCTTTTGAAAGTGTGGAACACAGACTGGAATTCGTAAGAGAAATTGACGGCGTAAAATTTATAAATGATTCCAAAGCTACTAATGTTGATTCGGTTTGGTATGCATTACGGAGTTTTGATGAACCGATCTTCCTTATTCTTGGTGGGCAGGATAAAGGTAACGATTACGAGCAGATTAAACAGCTTGTCGTTGAAAAGGTAGTTAAGATTTATGCTATCGGTTCATCTGCTGATAAAATTTTTAATTTTTTTCATTCATCTGTTAAAGTTGAAATAAAAAATACGATGATGGATGTAATTACTTCAGCAATTAATGAAGCAAAAAAAGGAGAGGTAGTTTTACTTTCTCCTGCATGTGCAAGCTTTGATATGTTCGATAATTACGAACACCGAGGAAAAGCTTTTAAGGAGGCAGTGAATAACATATAATGAAACGACTCGCTTTAATAATATTTTTTAATGCTATTGTCCTTATGCTTCTTGGGCTGGTTATTGTAATGAGCGCAAGCAGCACTTACAGTGTTTTCAAATTTGAAAGCGTGTTTCATCTATTTAATTCTCACTTATTCAAAGTGGGTTTAGGCATTTTGTTTATGATTATCTTCTGTTTTGTGCCATACGAATTATATAAAGGTTTTAGCAAAGGTGCTTTGATTGCCGCTGCTGTTATTTTAGTAATTACATTAATAATTGCTCCAAGTATAAAGGGTGCAGGCAGATGGCTTGACCTGGGATTTATTTCGCTGCAGCCGGCAGATATTGCAAAGCTGTTATTAATAATTCATCTTGCCGTTTTGTTGGAAGATAAAACTAACCTGATCGATAATTTCAGGCATGGTTTTATGTACCTGTTTATCTGGGTAATACTCATTTCCGGTTTAATTATGATCCAGCCAAACTTTAGCAACGGTATCCTGTTAATCTTGCTCTCGTTAACAATTATGTACGTTGGCGGTGCAAGGTTAAAACATATATTTGTTTCGCTTATTGGTGTTATTACAGCTGGTGGAATTGCAGTGTTAATTTATCCGCACTCCAGGGGAAGGATTTTCTCTTATGTTTCCAGCTTACAAAACGGCGGCGATATAAATCTACAGGTTATGCAGGCGCTTTACAGTCTTGGCAGCGGTGGTATTACCGGGGTTGGTGTGGGCAACAGTATGCAGAACAACCTCTTTTTACCGGAAGCTTATGGTGATTTTATCTTTGCAATTCTTGGCGAAGAACTGGGATTTATTGGAGCCTTGCTCGTACTTCTTAGTTTTTTTGTTTTGTTCATTGCAGGAATTATGGTTGCTAAAAAAACTAAAGACAGGTTTGGGCAGATCCTGGCATTCGGTATTACCCTATCCGTTGTTACTTTTGCCTTTGTTAATGTTGCTGTAACAACAGGTTTGCTGCCAACAACGGGTCTGCCATTACCATTTATAAGTTACGGGGGAACCTCGCTTTTGTTCTTATGTATTTCAGTTGGAATCTTAATCAACATTGCGCTTTCAAACCAGGTAACAAATAAAAACGATGAAGTAATATTAAGAAATAAATTACCGCTGGAACAGGTGGAGATATGAGCAATGGGAAAATACGTTACAAATTTTTATTTGCCGGAGGAGGAACCGGCGGGCACCTGTTTCCCGCAATTGCTGTTGCCGAACAAATTAAAGAGATGAAACCCGAAGCAGAAATATTGTTTGTTGGAACTAAAGATAGAATTGAAGGGAAGACTATTCCCAAACTGGGTTATAGTTTTAAATCGATTTGGGTAAAAGGATTTTCAAGAAAATTTACATTGGAAAACCTGCTCTTTCCATTAAGATTATTTGTTTCTGCTGTGCAGTCGTTGTTCATAAATGCCAGGTTCAATCCCAGGGTTGCAATTGGTTCTGGTGGTTATGTTGCAGGACCCGCAATTTGGGGAGCATCTGTTCTTGGTGCTAAAATTATCCTCCTGGAACAGAACAGTTACCCGGGAGTTACTACAAGACTTTTAGAAAAACATGCAGATGAAATTCATATAAGTTTTGAAGATTCAAAAAAATATCTTAAGAAGAAAAACATATTATTAACTACTGGAAATCCTGTCAGGAAAGACTTTGGTACGATTGATAAAGTTGAAGCGTTAACTAGTTTTGGTTTTTCCGCAGAAAAAAAAACTCTATTGATTTTAGGAGGAAGTCTTGGTGCAGGATCAATTAACAAAGCTGCAGGCAATGTAGTTAATAAACTTAGTGATGAAGGTTTACAGGTTTTATGGCAGACAGGAAAAAATTATTATGAAGATTATAAACACTTTAATTCAAAAAGTATAAAAGTATTTGATTTTATTGAAGATATGAATTACGCTTATTCCACATCCGATTTAACACTGGCAAGAGCAGGTGCAACAACTATTGCAGAAATTCTTGTTTTGGGAATTCCATCGATGCTTGTTCCTTCACCAAATGTTGCAGAGAATCACCAGTATTATAATGCAAAGTCTTTATCGGATGCAGGAGCGGCAATTCTTATTGAAGATAAAGAGATTGATTTAAGAATGTTTGGTGAAGTTACTGTTACAATAAATTCGGATGAAAAACTTACTGAACTGAAAAAGAATGCATTGCTTTTGGCAAAACCGGATGCGGCAAAAGTTATTGCTAAAAGCGCAATAAGATTTGCGGAGGTAAAATGAGTGAAAATATAGAAAACCAAAAGACAGTTTTTAAATACAATATGTCGTTCTATTATAAATCGACTGTAATTTATTTCATCGTGTTGGTTCTTTATATAATCATCCGCGGGGAGTTTATAGAAGATTCTTTCAAGCTTATTACAAAGGATCCGTTACTCTATTTCCTTGCAATTATTGTAATTAGTTCGGTGCTGGCATTGCTCTATAACCTTTTCAGGAACAAGCACATTAAGATTAGCGATGACGGAATATCATTTATTGACAGATTCAAAACAAAAAGTTTCAAAATCGCCCAGGTAAAGTATATAAAATTTACAAGGCAGAGAAGAACGGTTAATACAAGAGAATTTAAAAATGTCAGAATAAAAATTATTTCCAGGATAAGACCCATCCTTATACGGCTTTCTGATTATGAAAACCAGGATGAACTATTAAAAAGGTTTGAAGAACTTAAATCATTAACAGAGAACAACAGTGTTTAGTAATATTAAAAAAGTTCACTTTGTAGGTATTGGCGGAATTGGCATGAGTGGTATTGCGGAAATACTTCTAAACCGGGGATTTGAAATTTCCGGTTCCGAT
>JAZGGS010000416.1:0-3167 GCA_036480595.1 Ignavibacteriaceae bacterium | reverse complement strand
ACGCGGCGTTGCTGGGTCAGGCTTTCGCCCATTGCCCAATATTCCTCACTGCTGCCTCCCGTAGGAGTCTGGACCGTGTCTCAGTTCCAGTGTGGCTGATCATCCTCTCAGACCAGCTACTGATCGTTGCCTTGGTAAGCCATTACCTTACCAACAAGCTAATCAGACGCAAGCTCGTCTTTAGGCGCCATATAAACTTTAACAGCATTACCATGCGGTATCGCTGCATTATCTGGTATTAGCCCCGATTTCTCGGAGTTATTCCAAACCTAAAGGTAGATTGCTTACGTGTTACTCACCCGTGCGCCACTTTACTTGCTTCCCGAAAGAAACTTTCTCGTAGACTTGCATGTGTTAAGCACGCCGCCAGCGTTCGTCCTGAGCCAGGATCAAACTCTCCGTTGTAAAATTTAAAAGGGTTTGTAATCTTGGCGTTGTTTTGCTTAGTTAAAACCAATTAATTGACTGGCTTTTTTATACTCACTCTTTCAAAGAACATTTTCAAACCTTCAAATTTGAAGGATCATAAATTTAAATTCTATATTCACTAATGTCAAGAGAACTTAACATATACGAAATAAATATTCAGTATTTTTTTCGTTTTTAAGAACTTTAAATATAAAACAGACTTGCAAATATATGTTTTAATTACTAAATGTCAAGTACCAGGGAAACTATTTTACAAGACTCAATACTGCAAGAAGTATTGCAGTGACACTTGCCAACATACTTATATATATCGAATATTCTAAAACATACGATCTGAGGGAGCGCAAAATTTGCTTGGGTACATATATATAATCCCCTTCTTCTATTTTAACTTCAGTATTAAGTGGAGATATCCAGGTTCTCGAACCTCCTTTAATAACCATTATATCATTTCCCTCTGCTAATTCTCCCATTCCTCCCGCTTCATCCAGATAATATTCAAAATTTTTTCCTTCAATTAGATTAACATGACCGGGACGGGCAACCTGCCCAAATACATAAACTGAATTCTTAATTTCAGGAATAATAATTACATCCCTGCTTTTCACAATGTAGTTAGCAATATCGGACTCGGGATCGTTAATTTTTGTAAAATCGAGCGAGCTGCCTTCTGTTAATACTCTTAACTGGTTTTCCATAAAGAAGTATGTAGAATCTTCCGGGTAAACATTAGACATCCTGAACATCAATATCGCTTCAAGATTTACAATTGTATTCCTGAACTGTGCGTTTTCAAGATCCGGTTGTTCGGCAAGATTTATTCCATACTGTTTTTCCAGTAAGATAGCCAGGCTGTTACCCGTATATAACTTGGCTCTTCTTAATGATGCCTGGTCTGTAAAACCACCCGCCGCCTGGATAACATCATAAATGCGGGTATTGTTTTTTGTTATAGGAATATTACCGGGTGAATTAACCTCTCCGAGAATAAGTACCTGGAAATTTCGTTTATGTGTTTCCAATGCTTTAACTCTAACCTGGTCACCTCTTTGTAAAACAATATTATCATTAATTCCTACTTTAAAAGATGTTTGATTTAAACCATCGTATGATAACCTAATAATTTCAGTACTATCAACATTCTCATAAGCCGGGTTAACTCCTCCTGCAAGATCCAGAATATCACTCAAACGATCACCTTCAACATAGTAAAACCGTCCGGGTGAATGAACGGCACCAGATACAGAAATAAAATTTGTGGTTATATCATAAGGAGGGAAGATTATAACATCATCATTTTTAAGGTAAGGGTTATTTTCAAAGTTCCCGTTTAATCTAAATTTTTGTAAATCAATTATTAATTCTTCGCCGGTTACTCGCTTTAACTTTATTCCCCGTAATGAAAAACGCACCACTTGCTCTTTTGCTTTTCTGTAAAGTTCAGGATCATTTGTGGTTCTAAGTGTAATATCAACTGCTTCGTTGTATAAGCGGGTAATAAATTCATCAATTCTTTCAGTTATCAGCGCAGGAAAAGTACCTTTAAATGGAAAGGTTCCGCCAACCGTAACACTTATAGTTGCGGTTCCAAGTAAAGAATTGTTTTGCAGGTTGTTATCTGAAATCTGTGAGGTTACAATACCTGTACAGATAAATAATAATAATAATAGTTTCTTAATCATTTAACTAAAATCTTTTTTTGTGGAACACAATTACAAATTTACTGCTGATTATACTGAGTTTCATAATAATCCTGGTAATCGCCCGAAATAATTCTTGACCACCAGTTTTTATTATCTATATACCATTCTATGGTTTTGGAAATTGCTTCTTCGAATGAGAAGAGCGGTTCCCATCCAAGTTCATCTTTTATTTTTGAAGAATCGATTGCATACCTTCTATCGTGACCGGGTCTGTCCTTAACAAACTCTATCATTTCTTCCGGTTTACCCAACTTCTTTAATATGAGTTTAACAATTTCGATGTTAGGCATTTCGGTACTTGCGCCAATATTGTAAACTTCGCCTATCTTACCTTTTTCAAATACTGATTCAATTGCTTTGTTATGGTCTATAACATAAATCCAATCTCTGATATTCATTCCGTCTCCGTAAACAGGAAGCTTTTTTCCATTTAGAGAATTAATGATCATTAATGGAATTAGTTTTTCGGGAAACTGGAAAGGTCCGTAATTATTTGAACATCTTGTAATAACTACAGGCACGCCGTAAGTGTGATAAAATGCCATCGCCATCATATCAGCAGATGCTTTGCTTGCTGAGTAAGGACTGTTTGGATGAAGCGGTGTATCTTCGGTAAACAAACCTTCCGCGCCCAAACTTCCGTAAACTTCATCAGTAGAAATCTGTACAAACTTTTCTAAGTTAAACTTACGCGCAGCTTCCAGCAAAACATTTGTACCCAGCACATTAGATCTGAAAAAAACTTCGGAACCAAGGATACTTCTATCAACATGAGATTCGGCGGCAAAGTTTATAACATAATTAATCTCATATTTCTGGAAGAGAGAATTAACCAACTCAGCATTAGTTATATCTCCTTTCACAAACCGGTAATTCTTTTTTCCTTCTGATGTTACAAGATTTTCAAGGTTACCTGCATATGTAAGTTTATCAAGATTTATTATATTATAATCACTATGTTCACCAAGGATGTAATTGATAAAATTACTCCCTATAAATCCAGCACCGCCTGTTAAAAGAATATTTTTCATATAA